>NZ_JBEXOV010000038.1:0-68834 GCF_040611715.1 Streptomyces sp. NPDC006544
TTCGCGGCGTCGGTCTGGCCGCTCGGGAGCGACTGGACGCCGGCCCGGACGATCTCGCCGATGACCGCGGAGTTGTACAGGACCGGGCCGGGAGTCACCGTCCCGGCCCCGCCGCGCACGCCGATCAGCTCTCGTCGTTGTCGACCCAGCTCATCAGCTTGCGCAGCTTCTTGCCGGTCGTCTCGAGCAGGTGTGCCTCATCGGCACTCTTGTACTCGTTGTACTTCGGCAGACCGGCCTTGTACTCGGCCATCCAGGTGTTGGCGAACTCGCCGCTCTGGATCTCCGCGAGGACCTTCTTCATCTCGGCCTTGGTGGCGTCCGTGATGATGCGGGGACCGGTGATGTAGTCGCCCCACTCGGCGGTCTCGGAGACCGACCAGCGCATCTTCTCCAGGCCGCCCTCGTACATGAGGTCCACGATGAGCTTCAGCTCGTGCAGGCACTCGAAGTACGCGATCTCCGGCTGGTAGCCGGCCTCGGTCAGGGTCTCGAAACCGGCCTTGACCAGGGCGGAGGCGCCACCGCAGAGGACGGCCTGCTCACCGAACAGGTCGGTCTCGGTCTCCTCGGTGAAGGTGGTCTTGATGACGCCGGCGCGCGTGCCGCCGATGCCGGCCGCGTACGAGAGCGCGAGCGCGAAGGCGGAGCCGGAGGAGTCCTGCTCGACGGCGGCGATGCAGGGCACGCCGCGGCCTTCCTCGTACTGACGGCGGACCAGGTGGCCGGGGCCCTTCGGGGCCACCAGGGCGACGTCCACGTTGGCCGGGGGCTTGATGAAGCCGTAACGGACGTTGAAGCCGTGACCGAAGAAGAGCGCGTCGCCCTCTTCCAGGTGGTCCTTGATGGACGCCTCGTAGATCTCGGCCTGGAGCGGGTCCGGGGTCAGGATCATGATGACGTTCGCCCAGGCGGCGGCCTCGGCGACGGGGAGGACCTTCAGGCCCTGCTCCTCGGCCTTGGCCTTGGACTTGGAGCCTTCGTGCAGGCCGACGACGACGTCGACGCCGGAGTCACGGAGCGACAGCGCGTGGGCGTGGCCCTGGCTGCCGTAACCGATGACCGCGACCTTGCGGCCCTGGATGATGGACAGGTCGGCGTCGTTCTCGTAGAACAGCTCGGCCACTGGGATATCTCCTTGGTGCGCTGGTGTTGCTCCCACCGTACGGCGGGGAACGGAATACGTGGTTCTCGGTCTCGCCATACGAGCGAGCGAGGAACGTGAGCCGCGTCCGGGCCGGCGTCACCGGCCCGGACGGTCTCAGGCGCTGCGGTCGAGCGCGCGCAGGCTGCGGTCCGTGATGGACCGGCCGCCACGCCCTATGGCGATCGTGCCGGACTGGACGAGCTCCTTGATGCCGAAGGGCTCCAGCATCTTGAGCATCGCGCCGAGCTTGTCGGTGCCGCCGGTGGCCTCGATGGTGACGGCCTCCGGGGAGACGTCGACCGTCTTGGCGCGGAACAGCTGGACGATCTCGACGATCTGGGAGCGCGTCTCGTTGTCGGCGCGGACCTTCACCAGAACGAGTTCGCGCTCGATGGCGTTGTGCGCCTCGAGCTCGACGATCTTGAGCACGTTGACCAGCTTGTTGAGCTGCTTGGTCACCTGCTCGAGCGGCAGGTCCTCGACGTTCACGACGATGGTGATGCGCGAGATGTCGGGGTGCTCGGTGACACCGACCGCGAGCGAGTCGATGTTGAACCCTCGGCGGGAGAACAGCGCGGCGATCCGGGCGAGGATGCCGGGCGTGTTCTCGACCAGGACGGAGAGCGTGTGCTTGGACATGTGGGGCGTTCTCTCTCTCGGCTCTCTCGGCTCAGTCGTCTTCGTTGTCGCCGAAGTCGGGACGGACGCCCCGGGCGGCCAGGACCTCGTCGTTCGAGGTGCCGGCGGCGACCATCGGCCACACCATGGCGTCCTCGTGGACGATGAAGTCGATGACGACCGTACGGTCGTTGATCGCGTTGGCCTCGGCGATGACGCGGTCCAGGTCGGCGGGGTCCTCGCAGCGCAGCGCCACGCAGCCCATGGCCTCGGACAGCTTCACGAAGTCGGGGACGCGCGTGCCCCTGCGGGGGGCGGAGGACTCGCCGAGCTGGGAGCCGACGGTGTCGTGGCCCGTCTCGTCCGCGTGCAGCACGGTGTTGGAGTACCGCTGGCCGTAGAACAGGGTCTGCCACTGGCGGACCATGCCCAGCGCGCCGTTGTTGATGATCGCGACCTTGATCGGGATGTTGTTCAGCGCGCAGGTGACCAGTTCCTGATTGGTCATCTGGAAGCAGCCGTCGCCGTCGATCGCCCAGACCGTGCGGTCCGGCATGCCCACCTTGGCGCCCATCGCGGCCGGGACCGCGTAGCCCATGGTTCCGGCGCCGCCGGAGTTCAGCCAGGTGCGGGGCTCCTCGTAGTTGACGAAGTGCGAGGCCCACATCTGGTGCTGGCCGACGCCCGCCGCGTAGATGGTGTGTTCGGGGGCCATTTGGCCGATGCGCTGGATGACCTGCTGCGGCGACAGCACGTCCTCGGAGGGCTTCTCGTAGCCCAGCGGGTACGTCTCGCGCCAGCGGCTGAGGTCCTTCCACCAGGCGCTGTAGTCGCCGGCCTGGCCCTCGGTGTGCTCGGCCTGGACCGCCTGGATCAGGTCGGCGATGACCTCGCGGGCGTCACCGACGATCGGGACGTCCACCGCGCGGTTCTTGCCGATCTCGGCGGGGTCGATGTCCGCGTGGATGATCTTCGCGAGCGGGGCGAAGCTGTCCAGCTTGCCGGTGACGCGGTCGTCGAAGCGGGTGCCCAGCGCGATCAGCAGGTCCGACTTCTGCAGGGCCGTGACGGCCGTGACCGCGCCGTGCATGCCCGGCATGCCCACGTGCAGCGGGTGGCTGTCGGGGAAGGAGCCCAGGGCCATCAGGGTGGTGGTGACCGGGACGCCGGTCAGCTCGGCGAGGACCTTCAGCTCGGCGGTCGCGCCGGACTTCATGACGCCGCCGCCGACGTACAGGACCGGACGCTTGGCCTGACAGATGAGCTTGGCGGCCTCGCGGATCTGCTTGGCGTGCGGCTTGGTGACGGGACGGTAGCCGGGGAGGTCCTGGGTGGGGGGCCACGCGAAGGTGGTCTTCGCCTGCAGGGCGTCCTTGGCGATGTCGACCAGGACCGGGCCGGGGCGGCCGGTCGAGGCGATGTGGAAGGCCTCGGCGATCGTCCGCGGGATGTCCTCGGCCCTGGTCACCAGGAAGTTGTGCTTGGTGATCGGCATGGTGATGCCGACGATGTCAGCCTCCTGGAAGGCGTCGGTGCCGATCGCCTTGGAGGAGACCTGGCCGGTGATCGCGACGAGCGGCACGGAGTCCATGTGCGCGTCGGCGATGGGGGTGACCAGGTTGGTGGCGCCCGGACCGGAGGTGGCCATGCAGACGCCGACCTTGCCGGTGGCCTGCGCGTAGCCGGTGGCGGCGTGGCCGGCCCCCTGCTCGTGGCGGACCAGGATGTGACGGACCTTCTTGGAGTCCATCATCGGGTCGTACGCGGGGAGGATGGCTCCGCCCGGGATGCCGAAGACGGTGTCGCACCCCACCTCTTCGAGAGAGCGGATGAGGGACTGCGCACCCGTGACGTGCTCAACTGCGGTGGACTGCTGTCCGCCGTTACGGGGCCGCGGCTGCGGATGGTGGGCCCCGGTGGCCTGCTCGGTCATCGGCATTCTCTTCTCGAAGCTGAGGGTTTTGCGAGGAGGGTTTTACGAGATGCGACGTTGCCAGTGCAACAAAAAACCCCTCGTGCCGGGAGGCAAGCGAGGGGAGCGCGTCGGGTGCGTTGAGCGGGGACATGCTGGCCCCAGCTTCAGCCGACGCGCTTTCCAAGTACGAGAATTCGGGTGCGCATGACATTGACCCTCCCTCCGGCGGGAGGGTGATGTCAAGCGGGTGGGACGGGCGTCTCATTATGTGAGCCTCTACGGATGGCCATGGAACCCCCGGACGGGCCACCGGCCCATGCGGGCTGGGCCGCACCCCCCGGTACTGGGAACGTACCGCGCACGAGCGCGCGCCGCAGCCTGTACTCGTCCAAGGGGCCCGAAAAGGCCGATCCCTGTCCATGCGTGCAGCCCATCGCGCGCAGCGCCAGGACCTGCTCGGGCAGGTCCACGCCCTCCGCCGCCGACTGCATGCCCAGGTCGTTTGCGATGCGCAACAAACCGGCGGTGATCTTGTGCAGGCGGGGGGACTCCACGACGCCTTCCACCAGGCCGCGGTCCAGTTTGAGCACGTCCACCGGGAGGCGGCGCAGTGCGCCGATGGCCGCGTAACCGCTGCCGAAGCCGTCCAGGGCGATGAGGACCCCGAGCCGGCGCAGGGCCGCCAGGCGCCGCTCCAGGTCGTCGAAGGGCACCCTGGGGTCGGACACGGCGAGCTCCAGGACGAGTGCGCCCGAGGGCAGCCCGTGCCGGGTCAGCAGAGCCTCGACGGAACCCAGCGGCATCGACCGGTCCAGGAGCCGCTGCGCGGTCATCCGCACCGCCACGGGTACGTCGTGTCCCGCGCGGTGCCGTTCGGCGGCCTGCCCCACGGCTTCCTCCAGCAGCCAGCGCCCCAGCTCGGCGGTGCGCGAGGCGTCCGGGACGGCCGTCCGGCCACCGGCGCCGCTCTCGGCGGCGACCCGCAGGAACTCCGCGGGCGTGAACAGGATCCCCTGGGCGGAGCGCCACCGGGCCTGCGCCGCGACCGCCGAGATCTCGCCGGTGGCCAGGGAGACCACGGGCTGGTGGAGCAGGGCGAACTCGCCGTCGTGCAGGGCGGTGCGCAGCCGTCCCGCCAGCTCGGTCCTGCGGACGACCTCGTCCTGCATCTGCGGCGCGTACATCTCGACGCGGTTCTTGCCGCCGGCCTTCGCCCGGTACATCGCGAGATCGGCGTTGCGCATGAGGTCCGAAGGGGTGATGCCGGGGTCGGCGAAGGCCACCCCGATGCTGGCGGCGACCCGGACCTCGCTGCCCGCGATCCGGTACGGCTGGGAGAGGGTGGTGCGCAGCCGGTCGGCGATCTCGTGGACCTGGTACTCGCGGGCGCTGCGGTCGCGGCTGCCGTCCCCCAGGATCAGGGCGGCGAACTCGTCGCCGCCGAGGCGGGCCGCGGTGTCCCCGGCCCGGACGGAGTCCTGGAGCCGGCGGGCGGCCTCGACGAGCAGTTCGTCGCCCGCCTGGTGGCCGATGGTGTCGTTGACCGCCTTGAAGCCGTCCAGGTCGACGAAGAGGACGGCGGTACTGTGGTCCCCCGCGCGCCGGCCGGTGAGGGCCTGGCGGACCCGGCGGGTGAACAGGGCCCGGTTGGGGAGGTCGGTGAGCGGGTCGTGCTCGGCGCTGTGCTGGAGCTGCGCCTGCAGCCGGACCCGTTCGGTGACGTCTCGGCTGTTGAGGATGAGTCCGCCCTGGTGGCGGTTGACGGTGGACTCCACATTGAGCCAGACGCCCTCGCCGGACTTGAAGCGGCACTCGATGCGGGTGGTCGGTTCCTCCGTGGGCGGCGCGGCCAGGAAGCGGCGCACCTCGTGGACCACGCGGCCCAGGTCGTCGGGGTGGATGAGGTGGGCCAGCTCGGTGCCGACCAGCTCCTCCGCCTCGCGGCCGTAGACCCCGGCGGCGGCGGGGCTGACGTAGCGCAGGGTCCCGGTGGGGGCGGCGATCATGATGACGTCGCTGGAACCCTGGACCAGGGAGCGGAAGTGGTTCTCCTTCTGGGCCAGTTCCTGGGTCAGCGCGATGTTGTCGAGGAGCATGATGCCCTGCCGGATGACCAGCGCGAGCACGACGGTGCAGCCGGTGAACACGACGATCCGGTCGACCTTCCGGCCGTCCACCACGTTGTAGAGGATGCCGAGCGTGCAGACGGCGGCCGCGAGGTACGGGGTGAGTGCGGGCAGGGACCCGGTGATGGGCCGGCTGTGCGTCCGTTCCGCGCGGGCCCGGGCGGCGGGCTCGGGGACCGGCAGCCCGCCGTGGATGCGGCGGGCGCCCCAGGGGGCGTACGCGAGGAGCAGCGAGCCCGCGAACCAGCCGGCGTCGAGCAGCTGGCCGGACTGGTACTCGGCGCTGAGCAGGGGCGAGGTGAAGAGCGCGTCGCTGAGCACGGTCAGCGCGAGGGCCGCGATGGCGGTGTTCACGGCGGAGCGGTTGGCCTCGGAGCGGCGGAAGTGCAGCACGAGGACCATGGAGACGAGCGCGATGTCCAGGAGCGGGTAGGCCAGCGAGAGGGCCGCACGCGGGACGCTCCCGGGGGCGCCGGACTGCGCGGTGCGCGCCGCGTGCGCGAGGGCCAGGCTCCAGGACAGGGTGAGCAGGGAACCGCCGATGAGCCAGGAGTCGAGGCCGAGGCAGACCCAGCCGGCCCTGGTGACCGGGCGTTTGGCGAGGACGAGCAGGCCGACGATGGCGGGCGGCGCGAAGCAGAGGAACGCGAAGTCGGCGACGGAGGGCTTCGGCACGCTCTCGCCGAGGACCACCTCGTACCAGCCCCAGACGGCGTTGCCGCAGCCGCCCATGAGGGAGGAGAACGCGAACAGCAGCCAGGCGGGCCGCTCGCGGCTGTCGATGGCCCGCGCGTACGTGAAGCAGGAGACCGCGGCCAGGAGACCGGCGGCGCTGAGCCCGAAGTCGCCCATGAACTCGGCGAGTTCCTCGGAGCCCCAGCCGAGGGCGGCACCCACGGCGTACCCGCTGCAGACCACCGCGAGCAGGAGCTGCATCGCGAGGTTCTTGCCGCCGCCCCCGGCGAGGGGCTGCCGGGTCAGGAGCGCGGCCCCCGGGGCGCTCACCGGCCCCCCTCGCCGGCCGGTTCCGGCGTGCCCCATCGTGGCCTGCGGCGGCTTCGCCGCGTCCGGTCTTTCACCCATTGGCCGTACATCGCCCGTCGCCCCCCAAGTGTCCGATCACTCCCCGACGCGAGACGAACGCGCGCCGTAGCCCCTTGGTCCGGACGATACACCAATTTCGTCACTCAGGGACATAGAGTCTCTACTCTCCGTCACCACACGGGGAGTTGAGGACACCACGGGCGCCCGTACGGCTGCGGAGCGTGGCGGCCCGCGTCACTCCGTGATCAGCACCGTGTTCTCCACGGGCTCCCCGTCGGCGAACCTGCGGAGCTGGCGGGCCACCAGGCGCTTGGCCCGCGGCGCGAACGCCGAGCTGCTGCCGCCCACATGGGGCGTGATCAGGACACCCGGAGCATGCCAGAGCGGATGGCCGGAAGGCAGCGGTTCGGGGTCGGTCACGTCCAGCGCGGCGCGCAGTCGGCCCGTCTCCAGCTCCCGCACGAGCGAGCCGGTGTCGACGACGGGCCCGCGCGCCACGTTCACGAGCAGCGCCCCGTCCTTCATGCGGCCGAGGAACCCGGCGTCCACGAGCCCCCGCGTCCCGTCCGTGAGCGGCGTGGAGAGGATCACCACGTCGGCGGCGGGCAGGAGTCGGGGCAGGTCGGCGAGGGCGTGCACCGGACCGTGCGCCGTGGTGCGCGCCGTCCGCGCGACCCGCGCGACGCGCTCGCACTCGAAGGGCGCGAGCCGGTCCTCGATGGCCGCGCCGATCGCCCCGTAGCCGATGATCAGTACGGACTTGTCCGCGAGGGCGTCGTAGAACCCGCCACGCCATTCCTCGCGGTCCTGGCCGCGCACCATGCCGGGGATCCCGCGCAGGGAGGCCAGGGTCAGGGTGAGCGCGAGCTCCGCGGTGCTCGCCTCGTGGACGCCCCGGGCGTTGCACAGCCGTACGCCGGGAGGCAGGCCGGCGAGGCCGCCCGGGGCGCCGACGAACGCGTCGACGCCGGCGGTCAGGGTCTGGACGACCCGCAGGCGTGGCATCGCGGCCAGCGGGCGCAGGGTGACGGCCTCGGACTTCATGTACGGGGCGACGTAGAAGACGCAGTCGGCCGGATCGGCCGGGAAGGTCTCCTCGCCGTCCCAGTGTCGGTAGCGGAAGGAGGCGGGCAGGCCGTCGATCTCCTCGGCGGGGAACGGGAGCCAGACGTCCGGAGTTTCTGCAGTCATGATCACGAGGCTATGCCAGGGGATCCCGGTCGAGCCGTTAGTTTGTGTGCCGGACCGGGCGGGACCAGGAGGGACGCGGGAGTGGAGCGCAGGTCGATCGGAGCGGGGTCGCTGACGGTGGGCGCCATAGGGCTCGGATGCTTGCCCATGAGCGGGGCGTACGCGCCGTCGCGCCGGAGCCGCGAGGACTCGCTGGAGACGGTGCACACGGCGCTGGACCTGGGCGCGAACCTGCTGGACACCGCCGACCTGTACGGCCCCTACACCAATGAACTGCTGCTCGGACGGGTGCTGGCGCACCGGCGGGGCGACGCCTTCGTGTCGGCCAAGGTGGGGCTGCGCTCGGACGGCCAGCACGTGGTGGCGGACGGACGGCCGGGGTATCTCCGGCGGGCCTGCGACGCCTCGCTGCGGCGGCTGCGCACCGATGTCATCGACCTCTACCAGCTGCACCGGGTGGATCCGGACGTGCCGGTCGAGGAGACCTGGGGCGCGATGGCGGAGCTGGTGGGCGCGGGGAAGGTGCGGGCGCTCGGCTTCTGCGCGCTGGGCGCCGGGGCCGGGCCGGGGGCGGGGCGGCGCGCGGACCGGTCGTACGGGGCGACCGTGCGGCACCTGGAGCGGGCGCAGCAGGTGTTCCCGGTGAGCGCGGTGCAGGCGGAGCTGTCGGTGTGGTCCCCGCAGGCGGCCTGGCAGCTGCTGCCGTGGTGCGCGGCGCGCGGGGTGGGGTTCCTCGCGGCGATGCCGCTGGGGAGCGGGTTCCTGACGGGGACGCTGACGCCGGGTGAGGGGTTCGAGCCGCGGGACGTGCGGGCGAGGCACCCTCGGTTCACGGCGTACGCGATGGCGGCGAACCAGGTGCTGGTGGCGGGGCTGCGGCGGGTCGCGCGGCGGCACGGGCCCGAGGTCACGGAGGCGCAGGCGGCGCTGGCGTGGGTGCTGGCGCAGGGGCCGCAGGTGGTTCCGGTGCCGGGGGCCGGGCGGGCGCACTGGGCGGCGGAGAACGCCCGGGCGGCGCAGGTCCGGCTGACCGCCGCGGACCTCGACGAGCTGGCGGAGCTGCCGGAGCCGGTGGGGGGCTGGGACTGAGCTTCCGGCCGTGGATCCGGGACCACCGCACAACCACTCGATCGAGTGTACGAGTGGTGGAACTTCGGGATCGGTCGAGGCTGTTGAGATGGGTGAAGGGCACGATCGGAGGATCCGAGGGGAGCAGGACGATGCGATACGGCGGCAGGCGGCAGAGGGCGCGAGCGCGGGCACAGGCACAGGAGCGGGGCCGGGCAGGGGGACGACGGGCACCCGTTCCCCACGCCACCGCGCGGGCCCGGACCCGCGGAGTACTGGCGGCGTGCGCCCTGGCCGGGTGCGGGGCGCTGCTGGCGGCGGGATGCTCGCCGCCGGGCGGAGCGGGGGCCGGACCGTCCGCGTCACCCTCCGCCTCCGCGGCCTCCGGGTCGCCGGCCTCGGGGGCTTCGGCGGGGCCGTCCGCGTCGGCCTCGGGGCCGCCGGCCAAGGGCGGCGTGACGGTGACGGGTGTGATAGCCAAGGACCTGGAGTCCCCGTGGGGCGTGGCTCCGCTGCCCGACGGGAACCTCCTGGTCGCCTCGCGGGACAAGGGGACGATCAGCCGGGTCGACGTGGCCACGGGCGCGGTGACCGCCGTGGGCAAGGTGCCCGGAGTGGCCCCGGGAGGCGAGGGCGGTCTGCTGGGTCTGGCCCTGTCCCCTTCCTTCGCCGCGGACCGTATGGTCTACGCGTACTTCACGACCGAGTCCGACAACCGCATCGCCCGGCTGCGCTATGACGACAAGAGACCGGCCGGTGAGCAACTGGGCGCTCCCGACACGGTGTTCAGGGGAATCCCGAAGGGTCTGATCCACAACGGCGGCCGGATCGCGTTCGGCCCGGACAAGATGCTCTACGCCGGGACGGGAGAGACCGGCGAGGCGGGGCTCGCGCAGGACAAGAAGTCCCTGGGCGGCAAGATCCTTCGCATGACTCCGGACGGGCAGCCGGTGCACGGGAATCCCGAGGCCGATTCGGTCGTCTATTCCTCCGGGCACCGCAATGTGCAGGGGCTCGCCTGGGACGGGGACAAGCGGCTGTGGGCGGCCGAGTTCGGGCAGAACACATGGGACGAGCTGAACCTGATCGAGCCGGGCGGGAACTACGGCTGGCCGGAGGCGGAGGGGATCGCGGGCAAGCCGGGCCTGCGGGATCCCGTGGCGGTCTGGAAGACCGACGAGGCCTCGCCGAGCGGCATCGCCTGGGCACGGGGCTCGGTGTGGATGGCCGGGCTGAAGGGGCAGCGGCTGTGGCGGATCCCGCTGGCCGGGGCGACGCCGGTGGCGCCGCCCGAAGCCTTCCTGGAGGGTGAGTACGGCCGGCTGCGCACGGTGGTGGCCCTCGGCGGGGACACATTGCTGCTGGTCACGAGCGAGACCGACGGACGCGGGTCGCCGGAAGCGGGCGACGACAGGATCCTGACACTGACGGTGCGATGACCTGAGGGCCCCCATGGGGGACGAAAGGCGCGGTGGCGCGATGTTCAACATGATCGAGGAGCTCTTCAGCCCGGGACGCAAGCACACGGACGACGAGAAGAAGCGGCTGGAGCTCTCCCGGACCGATGTGAGCGACAACGATCCGGGAAAGGGCCCGATAGACCTGGACTCCGGCAAGGTCCTCATACGCACCCGGGAGGACCCGGCGGCCTGACCCCGGCGGCCTGAACCTCGGCGGCCTAGTGCTCTGACCGGAGTGGTCCGCCGGGGGCGGGGGCGGCCGGGCCGAAGAGCCTGAG
Organism: Streptomyces sp. NPDC006544; assembly: GCF_040611715.1. NCBI lineage: Bacteria > Bacillati > Actinomycetota > Actinomycetes > Kitasatosporales > Streptomycetaceae > Streptomyces > Streptomyces sp. NPDC006544. The sequence goes on from NZ_JBEXOV010000038.1 coordinate 10,848, forward strand.
CCGGTGGGCCAGGGCGGCCGCGGCACCGCGACCCGCCACGCCCAGCTTCGCCAGGATGTTCGAAACGTGGACACTGGCCGTCTTCGGGGAGATGAAGAGCTCCTCGGCGATCTGGCGGTTGGTCCGGCCCGCCGCGACCAGGCGCAGTACGTCCCGCTCCCGGCTGGTCAGGCCCAGCGCCTCGACCGGGTCGGTGTCCGGGACGGGCGGCGCCCCAGTGCAGGCGGGGCCGAGCGGGAGCCGGGCGCGCTGCGCCAGCAGGGCCAGGTCCTCGCGCAGCCGGCGGGCCCCCAGCCGCTCGGCGGTGGCGTAGGCCTCATGGAGCAGCCCGGCCGCGGTCTCGCGGTCGCTGCCCGAGCCCAGCAGGGCTTCCACGAGCCGGTGCCGGGCCCTGGCCAGCAGGTACGGGCGCTCCAGCGGCCGGACGGCCGCCTCGACGGCCGTCCAGTCGGCGACGGTGTCCCGCGCCTCGGCCCGCAGCAGTTCGGCGCGGACGTACTCCGCGTGGGCGACCCACACCGGAACGGGGGTGCCCAGGGTCCGCGCGGCGTCGCGCAGCACCGTCAGCGCCTCCTGGCGGCCCGCCTCCGCGGCCGGCAGCCCGCGGGCGTCGGCTTCGGCCGAGGCGGCCGCGAGCAGCATCGGCCAGGCGTAGCGGTGGTGGCCGAGCGGGAAGCCGTAGTCGACGGCGGCGGCCACCTCGGTGCGCACGTCGGCTATCCGGCCCTCCCCCGCGGCCACGCCGATCGCGAGGCGAAAGAGCGGCAGCCGGTGCTGGGGCTGTTTGTCGTGGGGTCCGAAGTGGGCGCGGGCGGCGGCGAGCTGGGCTGCGGCTTCCGTGAACTCGCCGCGGGCCAGGGCCAGGTAGGACAGCCGTGCGCAGGCGGAGGCGCGCGGAGCGGAGCTGCTGAGGCTCTGGGTGCGCCGAGCCTCCGCCGCGGCCTCGTCCCAGCGGCCGAGGCTGTACAGGCTCTCCGCCATGTTTCCGCGCACCCAGGCCTCGGAGTCCCTGAGCTGGGACTTCTTGACCAGTGCGGCACCTTGTTCGGCCAGTTCCACGGCTTCGCGGGACCGGCCCATGCTTTCCAACTGAGAGGTGAGGTTGATATGCGCGCGTCCTGCCAGCATGGCGAGCCCGAGTTCGGCGGCCCGGTCCTTGACGGCGTACATCTCGGCGAGACCCCGCTCGGGTTCACCCGAGTCGGTGAGCAGCGTGCCGATGGTGATCCGGGCGTTGAGCTCGGTGTCCTCGGCGCCGATCATCCGCGCGTACTCCACGGCGCGTTCGGCGGCCGCGAGGTTGTCGGGGCCGGGGCTGTGGAGCATGCCCCAGCTCGCGGCCCGGACCAGGACGTCGGCGTGCACCTGGGACGGGGGCAGCCCGCGGACGAGTTCCTGCGCCTTGGCGAGTTCCTCCCAGCCGTCGCCTCGGGCGAGGCCCGCGACGAGCCGGGAGCGCTCGGTCCAGAACCAGGCCGCGCGCAGCGGGTCGTCGCCGTCCTCGAGGAGGCGCAGTGCGGTCTTGGTGAGCTTCAGGGCGCGCTCGCGTTCGCCGCCGAAGCGGGCGGAGACGGTCGCCTCGGCGAGCAGGTCGAGGTACCGGAGCGGGGTCGTCGCGGGGTCGCAGCCGCAGGGCGGGTACACGTCGGTGTAGTCCGCCGGGCGCAACGCGTCGCGTATCTCCTGCGGTACGCCTTCCCACAGGTCCATGGCCCGCTCCAGCAGCCGCAGCTGCTCGGAGTAGGCGTGCCGGCGCCGGGCGGCGACGGAGGCGGCGAGCACGGCGGGCAGCGCCTTGACGGCGTCGTTGGCGTGGTACCAGTAGGTGGCGAGGCGGATGACCCGCTCGTCGGCGCGGATCAGCGTGTCGTCCGCCTCGAGCTCTTCGGCGTAGCGCCGGTTGACGCGGGCGCGTTCGCCGGGCAGCAGGTCGTCGGAGACGGCCTCGCGGACCAGGGAATGGCGGAAGCGGTAGCCGTCGCCGTCCGTGGTGGCGAGGAGGATGTTGGCGCCCACGGCCGAGCGCAGCGCCTCGATCAGCTCGTCCTCGGTGAGCCGGGTGACGGCGCGCAGCAGGGCGTACTCGACGGTGGACCCGCCCTCGGCGACGATGCGCACCACGCGCTGCGCGGCGTCCGGGAGGACTTCGACGCGCACGAGGAGGAGGTCGCGCAGGGATTCGGTGAGGCCGGTGAGGCAGCCGCTGGAGCGGGAGGCGACGAGTTCCTCGACGAAGAAGGCGTTGCCGTCGGAGCGGGCGAAGACCGTCTCGAGGAAGTCCTCGTCGGGCTGCGAGGCGAGGATGCCGGCGAGCTGGCGGCGCACTTCGGCCCGGTTGAACCGGGGCAGTTCGATGCGCTGGACGGTGCGCAGCCGGTCCAGTTCGGCGAGGAGCGGGCGCAGCGGGTGGCGGCGGTGGACGTCGTCGGCCCGGTAGGTGGCGACCACGACGAGCCGGCCGCTGCCGAGGGCCCGGAAGAGGTAGGACAGCAGGTGCCGGGTGGAGGTGTCCGCCCAGTGCAGGTCTTCCAGGACGAGGACGACGGTGCGGTCGGCGGCGAGCCGTTCCAGCATCCGGGCCGTCAGTTCGAAGAGCCGGGCGGTGCTCTCCTCGTCGTGCGGGCCGCGCGGGGTCTCTCCGAGTTCGGGGAGGATGCGGGCCAGTTCGTCCTCCTGGCCGGCGGCGGCCGCGGCCAGCTCGTCCGGCAGCAGGCGGTGCAGGGTGCGCAGGGCCGTCGAAAAGGGGGCGAAGGGAAGTCCCTCCGCCCCGATCTCCACACAGCCTCCGACGGCGACGACCGCGCCGCGGCGGTCGGCCTCGCAGAGGAACTCCTCGGTGAGCCGGGTCTTGCCGACTCCTGCTTCGCCGCCTATGAGCAGCGCCTGCGGCTCCTGGGCGGCGGCGCGCGTCAGAGCGTCGGTGAGTACGGCCAGTTCGTCGGCTCGGCCGACGAACACCGGGCTGACAGATCTGGTCTCCACGTCGCCGAGCATCGCACAGACGCCCTGGCCGCCGGCACTCGTTATGAATGCGCTTCTCGTCACGTGCCGGCCCGCGCCGGTCCCCTGGCGGGTTACGCGGTGCGGGTCGCGCCGACCCGCACCCTCACCGGCCCCTCCGGGTCCTGGGTTCGGGACAAGGAGCGGCGGGTCCTCTTCGCCTCCCGGATCAGGCGGTACGTGTCGGCCTGGCGGATGAGGTCGTTGCTGCGGGCGGCGGCGATCTCGTACTCGAACATCTCGTACTCCCTGGTGGCGTTTCTCGGGCACCTCGTTCGGTGTGATCCAAGATTCGCGTCCCAGGGGGTACCGGCACATCGGGAGCATGCCGCATCTGCGCGACCCGGGGTGCCTTAGTCCAGGGCCGGGGGCCCTGGGGGCGGACTAAGGCGGTACCTAGGCGGGGAGCCGCGTGACGGCTCCGGGCCGGGGCGGGCGGGCGGCCGGTGGGACTAGGCGGCCTTCGGGAGCGGGAGGAAGTACATGACGGCGAAGGCGATGACACCGATGACGCCGAGGGCGACGGCGGCCCAGGACACGGCGCGGACCCAGGTGGGGAGGGTACGGCCGGGGGCGCCGAAGGCCGGGCGGGCCAGGACGAAGACGGCGACGAGCAGGGCGAGGGTGGACAGGACGCCGTTGACGAGCGCGGTCATGTGCCAGGCGTTGCCGTACAGCGCCTCGATCTTCGCCTCGGTGCTGGTGGCGTTGACCGAGTCGATCTGGCCGACGAGGGTCGCGCGCTCGGCTATGACGCGGGAGACCCAGCTGCCGCTGAGGGCGATCAGACCGAGACCGGCGGCGACGAGGGCGGAGGCGGCGGCGCCGACACCGCTCGGCTCCTCGGCGGGCTCGTCCATCTCGTCGTCGAAGGCTTCGACGTCTTCGAGGCCCGCGAGCTCCTCGTCCGGAACGGCTTCGCCTGCGGTTTCGGTGTCCGCGGCGGCCGGGGCGGTCGTCCCGGCGGCGTCGGCCTTCTTCAGGTCGGCCGGGGAGTCCGCCTCGGGAGCGGTCGGGGCGGGGGTCTTCGTGGTGTCCATGCGGGGCACCGTAGGCGGCTTGTATGAGAGGTTTCTGAGAATCGGCGCGGGCGGCCGCCTGCGCCCCGTCCCGGATCCGGGAGGGGAGCGGGGACGGGCGCGGTGGCGGCGGGAGTTGGGGCGCCGGTTACGCCGGTTACGCCGGTCGGTCCGCCGGCCACTCGTGGGCGAGGACCGACCAGATCTCGGTGTCCTGGCGCAGGCCCCGGTAGAGGTCGTTCCCCCGCATGACGCCGTCGCGGGTCATGCCGAGGCGTTCGGCGGCGGCGATGCTCTTCTTGTTGCCGGAGGCGACGTGCCACTCGACGCGGTGCATGCCGCGCTCGCGGATCGCCCAGTCGATGATGATCCGGCAGGCCTTGGTCACCAGGCCGCGGCCGGCCATGGCGGGCTCCAGCCAGCAGCCGGCCTCGCAGGTGCCGGCCGCGGTGTCGAAGGTGCGGAAGAGGACACCGCCGACGAGGACGCCGTCCACGCGGATGCCGTAGAGCCGCCCGGTGTCGGTGGCCGCCTTCTGCGCGTAGAGCGCCAGGTAGGACCGCGCCCCGTCGAGGTCGGCGACCACGTCCGGCAGTCCGACGTACTGGCCGATGTACTCCCGGCCGCGGTCCATGTGGGCCAGGAGTTCCTCGGCGTGCCGGATCTCCAGCGGGAACAGCTGGGCGTCTTCGGCGATGTCTATCGAGAACATGCGGGCTTGTCCTTGGGTCTCGGGCGGCGGTCCGCCGGCTCACCGGGATGCTGTGGCGGGCTCGGGGCCGTCCTCGCTCGTGGCGGCTGCGGCGCCGGTCCGCTGTGTCGGAAGTGTCGCACGGGGCCCGCCCGCGGGGGGTTCGATGCTGATCCGCGGCAGCCGGCGGTCCAGCCAGGCCGGCAGCCACCAGTTGGCGCCGCCGAGCAGGTGCATCAGGGCCGGGACGAGGAGGGTGCGCAGGACGAAGGCGTCGAGGGCGACGGCCACGGCGAGCGCGATGCCGAACATGGCGATGATCCGGTCGCCGCTGAGCACGAAGGCCAGGAAGACGGAGATCATGATGACGGCCGCCGAATTGATCACCCGGCTGGTCTCGGCGAGGCCGACGCGGACGGCGCGCCGGTTGTCCCCGGTCTCCAGCCACTCCTCGTACATCCGGCTGACGAGGAAGACCTGGTAGTCCATGGACAGCCCGAAGAGCACGGAGACCATGATCACCGGCAGGAAGGGCTCGATCGGTCCGGCGCTGCCCAGGCCCATCCGCTCGCTGCCCCATCCCCACTGGAAGACCGCGACGACGACTCCGAAGGAGGAGGCGACGGCGGCGACGTTCATGGCGGCGGCTTTGAGCGGGATGCCGAGGGAGCGGAAGGCCAGGAGCAGGAGCACACAGCCGAGCGCGACGACCACCCCGACGAAGAGCGGCAGTTTGCCGATGATGACCTCGGCGAAGTCGTCGTAGCCCGCGGTCACGCCGCCGACGTGGACCCGCAGGGACGAGCCGTGCTCGGCGCGCGGGATGACGTCCTCGCGCAGCGTGTCGACGAGCTCGCTCGTGGCCCGGGACTGCGGCGCCGAGTCGGGTACGACGGTGATGACGGCGGTGTCCGCGCTGCGGTTGAGGACGGCCGGTCCGGCGGAGGCGACGCCCGGGGTCGTGCGGAGGGAGGCCGCGAGCCGGTCCACGGCGATCCTGTCGTCGGCTCCGTCGAGGCGGGCGACCACCGTCAGCGGGCCGTTCGTCCCGGGGCCGAACCCTTCCGCGAGCAGGTCGTAGGCCTTGCGGGTGGTGGACGTGGCCGGGTTGTTGCCCTGGTCGGAGGTGCCGAGGTGGAGGGAGAGCGTGGGCAGTGCCAGCACCACCATGACCGCCGTGGCGAGAAGGCCGAGCAGTTTCGGCCGCCGCTCCACGAAGGCCGACCAGCGGGCGGCGAAGCCCGTGGTGCTCCCGCCCTTCGGGCCCTCGGCCGCCAGCCTGCGGCGCTCGCGGCGCGAGAGGGCGCGCGCGGCGATGTACGAGAGGAGGGCGGGCAGCAGGGTCACCGAGGCGGCGACCGTCAGGACGACGGTGAGGGAGGCGGCGATCGCGACGCCGTCGAGGAAGTCCAGCCGGAGCACCAGCATGCCGAGCAGGGCGATGCAGACGGTGGCCCCGGCGAAGACCACGGCCCGGCCGGTGGTGGCGACGGCGCTCTCGGCCGCCGCCTCGACCGACAGGTCGCGCTGGAGGCCCGTGCGGTGCCGGGTGACGATGAACAGCGCGTAGTCGATCCCGACGCCGAGGCCCACGAGGGTGCCGAGCATCGGGGCGAAGTCGGCCACCGGCATCGCGTGCCCGAGCAGGGTGATGCCGAAAGAGGCGGTGCCCACGCTGACGAGGGCGGTCGCGAGGGGCAGCAGGCTCGCGGCGAGCGAGCCGAAGGCCAGGAAGAGCACGAGGGCGGCGACGGCCACGCCGACGACCTCGGCACGGTGCGCTCCGGGGGCCTCGGTGAGGGCGATGGCCCGGCCGCCGAGCTCGACCTGGAGGCCCTCGGCCTGGGTCGTCGGGTTCTTCGCGGCCTCGACGACGGACTTCGCCCGGGCCTTGGGGACCGAGTCGGCCTGCTGGTCGAAGGTGACCACGGCGTAGGCCGTGCGCCCGTCGGGGCTGATCCGTGCCGCGCTCTCGGGGCCGGAGCCGTAGGGGCCGGAGACCGATCCGACGCCGGGCAGCGCGGCGATCGCGTCGAGCGCCCGCGTCATGCGTTCCTCGACGGCGGGGGTACGGGCGTTCTGGTGCTCCGGGGTGCGCCACACGACGGTGTCGGCGTCCCCGCCCTGTCCGTGGAAGCCCTCGCGGAGCAGGGCGTGCGCCTTGGCCGACCCGGTGCCGGGGACCTCGTAGTCGTTGGAGAACGCCGCTCCGGCGCCGACGGCGGCGGCGGCGGTCCCGCCGAGCGCGAGGAGCCAGAGCAGGACGGTCACGAGACGGTGCCGCATGCACCATCGTGCGATTGCTGCCAACGGACGAGCTCCCTGGTGGTTCGGATCTTCACCGGGGAACGGCCCGTCGCAAAGAACGCTGGAACGCTGAACGCCGTGGTCCGGCCGTGCCGGGACCCGGGGTCCGTACCTTCACGATCTCAGCGTTCCTTGATCGTCGGCGGCCTTCGTGGTCATCGTCACAGGCCCCGGAAAGGACAGGGGACCAGGTGCCCGGACTCGTACGGACCTTGGTCACCCGGGGGCGCCTCCGGCGGCTCGCCGGCCCGGTAGCCGGGGAGGGAGGGCCAGCGGACGGTGAGCACCACCGCGTCCTCCTCCGCGTACCAGGAGTGGTCCACGCCGCGTCCCCACACGACGTAGTCCCCCTGTTCGGCGAGTACCACGCTCCGGCCGGGGAACTCCAGCCGGAAGCGCCCGCTGATCAGCACCTGCAAGGCCGTGCGCTCCTCGCCGCGCACCCACTGGGTCCGCTCGTCACCCTTGGGGTGGACACCCCATTTGATCTCCACGTCCTCGCTGTGACGGGGATCGCCGGGGTCCTTGAAGTGCCCGAGCAGCCAGCCCCGGTCGACGGCGGCGTCGGGAGCGGCCTTGCCGGTGTAGACCGGGGGGACGGGGGTGGCGCGGGTGGGGCTGCTCGCGGGGGCGTTCAGGGGGTCGTTCACGGGGCGAGGCTAATGCAGTTGTCGTGGTGCCCGGCGCCTGGTCAGCTGGCCCGATGACGATGGATCCTGATGCGCTGCTGACGTTGCGCGACGAGTTCGACACGCAGATGCGCCGCGAAGCGCAGCCCGACACCGCCGATGCGCGCGTGGAGCGCGCGGGTGCGGTCGTACGCCAGATCGTGCCGGGAGCCGGCGGGAACACGATCCTGTGGTCCGGGCTCGACGCGCGCACGGCGGACGCGGCGATCGCGGAGCAGGTGGCCTTCTTCACGGAGCTGGCGGCCCGGGGGGAGATCCCGGACGCGGAGTTCGAGTGGAAGCTCTACGACTACGACCGCCCGGCCGACCTCGGGGACCGGCTGCGCGCGGCCGGCTTCGTGGCGGAGCCGGCGGAGACCCTGCTGGTCGGGAGGACCCCGGACCTCGCGCGCATGGCGGTGGAACCGCCGGAGGGCATCACCCTGCGGGTGGTGACCGACGAGGAGGGGGTCGACCTGATGATGGAGGCCCACCGCCGCGCGTTCGGCACGGAGCGCCCGCGCATCCGGCAGCTGATGCTGAACCTGCTGGCGCAGGAGCCCGACACGATCGAGGCGGTCGTCGCGATGGCGGGTGACACCCCGGTGAGCGCGGCCCGGATGGAGATGCGCCCCGGCACCTCCTTCGCCGGCCTGTGGGGCGGCGGCACGGACCCGCGGTGGCGCGGCCGGGGCATCTACCGCCTCCTCGTCGCCCACCGCGCCCGCGTGGCGGCGGAGCGGGGCATCCCCTACCTCCAGGTCGACGCATCGGACGACAGCCGGCCGATCCTGGAACGCCTGGGGTTCGAGGCACTGGGGGTCACGGTGCCGTGGGTGTGGGCGGGCTGAGGGACAGGGGCCGGCGGAGGAGATCCGGGCCCGCCGGCCTTCAGGCGGGCCGTACGGGAGGAGGGGGGCGTCGTGGGATGGCGCGGCGGCGCGCGCAGCACGGGCGTCGCGGGGTCGCGGGCAGCGGGCGTCGCGCGCCGGCACAAGCACCGCCGCGTGGAGCGGCGCGGGTGGGCGGACGGTGCGCGACACCCAGATGAGGCGAACGCCTTCCGCCCGGCGGAGCCTCGGGGCAAGATCGCACCCATGGCAGCGACAGAACCCACCCCCCGCATCGGGCCGCCCCTCACCGCGGGCGAGCGCGAGATGCTCCGCGCGCACCTCGACTACCACCGCGCCACCCTCGCCTGGAAGTGCGACGGCCTCACCGACGAGGAGCTGCGCCGCCAGGCGTCCCCACCCTCCACCCTCTCCCTGCTGGGGCTGGTCCGGCACATGGCGGAGGTCGAACGGCACTGGTTCCGCCGCACCGTGGGCGGAGCCGACGTCCCGCACCTGTGGTCGGACGAGCGCGACTTCCAGGCCGCCTACGACGCCTCCGGCTCGACGCGCGCCGAGGCCTTCGCGGCCTGGGAGGCGGAGGTGGAGCACGCGCGCTCGGTCGAGGCGGCCGCCGAGTCCCTCGACGTGACGACGTACGTCGTGAAGTGGAAGGAGGAGGCCTCGCTCCGCATGCTCATGCTGCACATGATCCACGAGTACGCCCGCCACAACGGCCACGCCGACTTCCTCCGCGAGGCCATCGACGGCACCACGGGCGCGTGACCCCGCGAGCGGCCCCGTCCGCCGCCGGGCTTCAGGGCCGCCAGTAGCCCAGGGCGTTGACGCGTTGCTTCGGGACCGACAGGTCCTTGCGGAGCCAGGTGGCCAGGGTGCGGGTGGTGGCCGTGTCGGAGGCCAGCCAGACGTAGGCCGACCCCGGTTCGCCGAGCAGGTCCGGGAGTTCGGCGCGGACGCGCTCGGCCAGGGCCTCGCCCGCGCCCGTGCCCCGCTCGACCCGGCGGACCTCGTGGCGCTCCGCGTGCACCCGTAGCGGAAGGTCGGCGTCCGACGCGTGCTGCGTCTCGAACCAGACCGTCGCGGCGGTGTCGGGGAAGGAGTCCAGCAGGGAGTTGACGGCGGGCAGCGACGCGGCGTCGCCGATCACCAGCAGCCGGCCCGGCGCCGGGTCCGGGGCCGCGAAGCCCGTGCCCTGCACGGTTGCCTCGATGGTGTCGCCCGGCGCCGCGCGCCGTGCCCAGTCGCTCGCGACCCCGTCGTGCAGCGCGAACTCCAGCGCGAAGGTGCCGGCGGCCGGGTCCGGGTCGACCAGGGTGTACGCCCGCTGGTGCGGCTTGCCGTCGGCGGCCGCGAACCAGAGCCGGACCCACATCGTCGGATGGAGCGACTGCGCCGCGGCCGCGAGCAGCCCGCCGTCCGTCATCCGGACCCGGCGGAAGTGCTCGGTGACCTGCTCCGCCCCCACCACCGTGAAGGTGAAGTCCTTGCCCCGCAGGAGCTTGAGGACGACCCCCTCCCAGCCCTTGGCCGTCTTCACTGCCCCGCTCGCGACGCTCATCGCACGCCCACCTTCCCCTTATAGTTAGGCCAGCCTAACCTAAATGCACTTGGGGAAGAGTGTGAGCCTAGTGAGCAGTACGGACGACGCCGCATACGAGGATGACGAGAACTACGCGCTCTACCGGGACGCTTGGGGCATTCCTCACCTCCACGCCCCGGACCCGCTCCGGCTCTCCTACGCCCAGGGCCGCACCACCGCCTTCGACCGCGCCTGGCAGCTCGAGGTCGAGCGCCTGCGCGCCGAGGGCGCGAGCGCCTCCCTCCTCGGCCCCGACTCCGTCGCCTGGGACCGCTTCGCCCGCCAGAGCCGCCTCGCCGACACCGCCCGCCGCTGCTACGCGGAACTCGACCCGGAGACCGCCGCCTGGGTCGGGGCCTATGTCGCCGGAGTCAACGACGGACTCGCCTCCGGGGCCGCCCGCGACGAGCGGTTCGGTCACGCCCCCGAGCCGTGGGAGCCCTGGGTCCCGCTCGCCGTCTGGATCTCCACGCACATCCTGTTCGCCGGCTTCGCCACCAAACTGTGGCGTGAGCGCGTGGCCCGGGCCCTCGGCGACGAGGCCGTCACCCTGTTCGCCACCGACGGCCCCGGCACCGCCGGCAGCAACGGCTGGCTGGTCCCGGGCGACCGCACCGCCACGGGCGCGGCCATCCTCGCGGGTGACCCGCACCGGTTCATCGAGGACCCGGGCGTGTACCAGCAGATACGCATCGCCTGCCCGGACTACGACGTCCTCGGGCTCGCCGTCCCCGGCGTCCCCGGCCTCGCCCACTTCGGGCACACCGGCGGCGTCGCCTGGGCCATCACCAACGCCATGGCCGACTACCAGGACCTGTACGAGGAGCGGCTGCGGACCCTCGAGGACGGCCGGATCGAGGCGCTCGGCCCCGACGGCTCCTGGGAGCCGGTCGCCCGGCACACCGAGACCATCACCGTCGCCGGAGCCGGCCCCGTCGAGGTCGAGGTGCTGGAGACCGCGCGCGGCCCCGTGATCATCCGCGCGGACGCCACGGACGCCACGGACGCCGCGGACCCCGCGGACGACGCCGACGGCGGCCGAGCCCCGGCTCCCGCCCGTCAGACCCTCTCGCTCCGCTACCCGCCCCGCGTCCGCCGCGACCTCGGCTTCGCCGCCCTCCCCGCCCTCCTGCGCGCCCGCACCGTCGCCGACGTCGACGCCGCCCTCGACGGCTGGGCCGAGCCCGTCAACGTGGTCCACGCCGCCGACACCGAGGGGGGCCTGCTGCACCGCGTCGCCGGAGCGGTCCCGCTGCGCGATCCCGCCAACCGGCTGCGCCCCGTACCCGCCCGGGACGCCCGGCACGCCTGGCAGGGCTGGGCCGACACCCCGGCCGAGCCCGTCCAGGGTTTCGCCGTCATGGCGAACGCCCGCGGGATCGCCTCCCCGCTGGGCGTGGAGTTCGCGCCCCCGCACCGCGCCAACCGCATCCGCGAGCTGCTCTCCGGCTCGGCGGACTGGTCCGCGAAGGCCATGGCCGAGGTGCACGCGGACACCCACCTCGCGTCCGCCGCGCCGCTGCTCGCCCTGCTGCCCGCGCTCGAGGGCCTCTCCGCCGCCGCCGACGCGCTGCGGACCCGGCTGCTCGGCTGGGACCGGCACATGGACGCCGAGAGCACCGACGCCACCGTCTTCTCGGCCTTCCGTGCGGCGACCGTACGCCGCTTCGCCGCCGACCCGGTCTTCGCCGGGCTCGCGGCCGCCCCGGACGGCCCGGAGGTGTTCCACCCCTGGCTGTACCTGCTCCCCCGCGTCGGCTACGCCCTGGAGGGCCTGCTCGGCACCACGCTGCTGCCCGGGCTCGACCGGCCCGCGCACGTCCGGGCCGCCCTGGAGGAAACGGCGGCCGCCGGCACCCCCGACGCCCCCTGGTCGCAGGTGCACCGGCTGGCCCCCTGGTCGGCGCTGCCGGATCCGGACGCCGTGTGGCCGGGCCTCGGCGGCGACCACGACTGCGTCAACGCCACCTCCACCGTTCCCGGGTTCAGCGATCTCACCGCCCGGGCGTCGGCGGCCCGTTTCGTCTGGGACCTCGCCCGCCGGGAGGACAGCCTCTGGGCGGTCCCGCTCGGCGCGGACGGGGTCACCGGCGCCCCCCACCACCGCGACCAGCTCCCGCTCTGGGCACGGTGCGCACTCGTCCCGGTCGTCACCGACTGGTCCCGCCTCACCAAGGAATCCGCATGACCACCTCGTCGCACGCCCGCCGGCCGGTCCACACCCACCTCGTGGAGGGCTTCGGCACCGTCACCCTCACCCCGGTCGACCCCGCCGCCGACTCCGCCCTGATCCACGGCTGGGTCACCCAGGAACGGGCCGCCTTCTGGGGCATGGCCGGAGCCGACCGGGAGCTGGTCGAGGAGATCTACGCGGACGTGGACGCCCGCACCACCCACCATGCGTACCTGGCGCGCCGCGACGGGGTGCCTGTCGCGCTGTTCCAGACGTACGACTGCGCGCAGGACCGCGTCGGCGAGTGCTACGAGGTCCAGCCCGGGGACATCGGCGTGCACCTGCTGATCGGTCCCGGTTCCGGCGTCGCCGAACAGGGCTTCACCGCGGCCCTGCTGACCGCCTTCATGGCGTACGTCCTGTCCGACCCCTCGGTCCGCCGCGTCGTCGCCGAACCGGACGCGCGCAACGACAAGGCCATAGCCCGCCTCCGGCGCACCGGTTTCACGCTCGGCCCGGAGGTCGAACTCCCCGAGATCGACCTCCCCGAGGTCCACCTCCCGGCCAAGCGGGCCCGCCTGCTCCTGCTCGACGTGTCGGGGGCCCTGCCGACGCTCCGGTGATCCGCGCGCCGCCGTGGGCCCCACATTCACCTCCGTCTCCGCTTGACCATCCCCCTCCCGCGCCGGGAAGCTGATCCCCACTCATATCAATGGCGCTGGGGGGAAATTGACCAGCCAGAATCTGCACATCGGCCCTGACGCGGCAGCCGACCGTTACCGGTTGCTCCGGGCCATCGGGCGCGGCGGGGAGGCCGTGCTCTATCTCGCGGAGATCGAGCTCGCGGGCGGAGCCGAGCCGGTCGTCGTGAAGGTGCTCGACTCCAAGACGACGATCACACCGGACGTGTTCGACCGCATCAGCCAGAAATGGAACGAACAGGCGGAGCTGCTGCGCTTCGTCCACCGGCCCGGGGTCGTGGGCGTACGGGAGCACTTCGAGGGATCGCCGATCCACCGGCCCGGCGAGTCCGGGACGCTGACCGGGCGGGCCCTCGTCCTGGTCATGAACCACGTCGACGGGCTGGACCTGCGGGACTGGCGGGCCGAACGGACGCTCGCCACGGCCGCCGAGCGGCGCGAGGTGATGCGCACGCTGGAGCAGCTGGCCGACGTACTGGACTGGCTGCACTCGGGGAAGGCCACCCCGTCCGGCCGCCAGGTGATCCACGGCGACCTGTCCCCCGGCAACGTCATGGTCGACGCCCACGGGCAGGCCACGCTGGTGGACTTCGGCCTCAGCAAGCTGACCGCCGACCACCAGACCGCGGAGGTCTGGTTCACCCAGGGGTACGCGGCCCCCGAGGTGTTCGACGGGAAGCGGACGCCGGGGACGGACCGGTACGCCTTCGGGGCCCTCGCCTACTTCCTGCTGAGCGGGGAGTCGCCGCCCGCGACCCCGGAGCTGCTGGCGCAGGCCCTCACCAGGCTGCCTCAGATCGCCGTGCTGGACGCGGAGCAGCGGGCGCGGATCGCCTCCATCTACGCGTCCGACCCGCTGAAGCGGCCGGTGAACCTGGCGGGCTGGATGAAGGACGTCCGGCGTGCCGTGGTGTCCACGACCACGTCCACCTCGCAGCGGGTGGTCCAGGACGCGGTCCCGGCCGTGCCGCCGGTCCCGCCTCCGGCCGCGCCACCGGTCTCACCGCCGCTCACGCCTCCCGCCGCGGTCCCGCCGAGGCCGGCGGCCGCGCCCCGGCAGCAGCCGACGCCGCCCACGACGGCCCCGGCGGCTGCCGCGCCCCCTGCCGCGGCGCCGCGGCAGCCGGTCGCGCCGCCACAGCAGCCCGTGTACGCACCGCCGCCGGCCCAGCCGGCCCAGCCCGTGTACGCCGCCCCACCGCCCGCCGAACCCGTGCACACCCCGCCGCCGGTGCGGGCGAGCGTGCCGCAGGGGTACGGTCCCGCGCCCGCGGCCGTGTCTGCCGCGGAGCCGCTGCCCCCGCCGCCCGCGCGCAAGAAGCGGCGAACCGGGCTGGTGCTCGGGGCGGTGCTCGCGGTGCTGGTGGTGGGCGTCGGCGCGGTGATCGGCGTCAGGCTCCTCGGGGACAAGGAGGACGCGCACGGCTCGAACACGGCGAGCGGCGGGGACAAGGCGTCCTCGTCGCCGTCCGGGAGCCCGACTCCCCCGCCGACGCCCAGCCCGTCCCCGTCCCCGTCCGCGTCCGCTTCCGAGGGCGCGGCGGCGCAGCCCACCGCGACGGGTTCCCAGCCGCCGTCCGGGGTGGCGCCGGGAGTGAAGGCGGCCGACCTGACCGTGATGGCGCCCGTGAAGGACCTGGGCGGGTTCGAGGTCGGGCCGGCCAAGATCAACACCAAGCAGTACGGCGCCGCGTTCATCCAGGAACGCAACTGCGACTTCGACGCGTACACGGAGTTCGACCTCAACCGCGAGTGGAAGAGCCTGGAGTTCACCGCGGGGATCGACGACGGCTCGCAGAACGAGAAGGGCCGGGTCAGCGTCTCGCTCGACGGCCAGCCCGCGGCCTTCTCCGAGCTCGTGGAGCTGGGCAAGCCGATCACCCACACGGTGGACGTGAGCGGCGCCCTGCGGCTCCGCATCAAGGTGGACAAGGGCTGCGACAACGGGACGGTCGTCATCGCCGCCCCCCAGCTCAAGCGCTAGCCGGACGCACGGCGGCCCCGCACCGGAGATCCGGTGCGGGGCCGCCGCGTGCGTACGGTCTACTCGGAGACGCCCAGGCGCTCCAGGATGAGTTCCTTGACGCGCGCCGCGTCGGCCTGGCCGCGGGTGGTCTTCATGACCGCTCCGACCAGCGCGCCGACGGCGGCGATCTTGCCGCCGCGGATCTTGTCGGCGATGCCCGCGTTGCCCGCGATGGCCTCGTCCACGGCCGCGCCGAGCGCGCCCTCGTCCGAGACGACCTTCAGGCCGCGCTTCTCGACGACCTCGTCCGGGGTGCCCTCGCCGGCGAGGACGCCTTCGAGGACCTGGCGGGCCAGCTTGTCGTTGAGCTCGCCGGCCGCGACCAGGGCCGCGACGCGCGCGACCTGGACGGGGGTGACGGGCAGTTCGTCGACGACGACGCCCTGCTCGTTGGCGTTGCGCGCCAGCTCGCCCATCCACCACTTGCGGGCGGCGGCCGAGTCGGCGCCGGCCTCGATGGTGGCGACGATGGAGTCCACCGCACCCGCGTTCAGGATCGACTGCATGTCGTGCTCGGTGACGCCCCACTCCTTCAGGAGGCGGTTGCGGCGCACGCGCGGCATCTCCGGCAGACCGGCCCGCAGCTCCTCGACCCAGGTGCGGGCCGGGGCGATCGGGACCAGGTCGGGCTCGGGGAAGTACCGGTAGTCCTCGGCGTTGTCCTTGATGCGGCCGGCCGTCGTGGAGCCGTCCTCCTCGTGGAAGTGCCGGGTCTCCTGCACGATCGAGCCGCCCGAGGAGAGCACCGCCGCGTGGCGCTGGATCTCGAAGCGGGCGGCGCGCTCGACGGAGCGCAGCGAGTTGACGTTCTTCGTCTCGCTGCGGGTGCCGAGCTCGGACTCGGGGGTCGGGCGCAGCGACAGGTTGACGTCGCAGCGCATCTGGCCCTTGTCCATGCGGGCCTCGGAGACGCCGAGCGCCTTGATGACCTCGCGCAGCTCGGCGACGTACGCCTTGGCGACCTCGGGAGCCCGTACGCCCGCGCCCTCGATGGGCTTGGTGACGATCTCGATGAGGGGGATGCCGGCGCGGTTGTAGTCCAGCAGCGAGTGGGACGCGCCGTGGATGCGGCCGGTGGCGCCGCCGACGTGCAGCGACTTGCCGGTGTCCTCCTCCATGTGGGCGCGCTCGATCTCCACGCGGAAGATCTCGCCGTCCTCCAGCTGGACGTCGAGGAAGCCGTTGAAGGCGATCGGCTCGTCGTACTGGGAGGTCTGGAAGTTCTTCGGCATGTCCGGGTAGAAGTAGTTCTTCCGGGCGAAGCGGCACCACTCGGCGATCTCGCAGTTCAGCGCGAGACCGATCTTGATGGCGGACTCGATGCCGATCGCGTTGACGACCGGCAGTGCGCCGGGCAGACCGAGGCAGACCGGGCAGGTCTGCGCGTTGGGCTCGGCGCCCAGCTCGGTCGAGCAGCCGCAGAACATCTTGGTCTTCGTGCCGAGTTCGACATGGACCTCGAGGCCCATGACGGGGTCGTACGACGCGAGGGCGTCCTCGTACGACAGCAGTTCGATGGCAGTCACAGTGGAAATTCCCTCTCAGCCCAGCAGGACGTCGTCGTCGCCGAGACGCTTGAGCTCGCGGTACAGGATCGCGAGGCCGGTGACGATGGCGGCGGCGGACACGGCGGCGTCGACCAGCTTCAGCATGTCGTTCTCGCTGCGGGCCTTCTTGACCTGCTTGATCACGCCGAGGGCGCCGAACGCGGTGGTGCCGATCGACAGGTAGGTGCCGGTCTTGGACTTCTTGAAGCCCTTGGCCTTGGACAGTGCACTGGTGCTCACAGCGACGGTGCCTCCTCAAGCAGCGGGTGTCCCCAGCGCTCGATGAAGGCCGCCTCGACGGCGGCGCCGACCTTGTAGAGACGGTCGTCCTTCATCGCCGGGGCGATGATCTGCAGTCCGACCGGCAGACCGTCCTCCGGAGCCAGGCCGCAGGGCAGCGACATGGCGGAGTTGCCGGCCAGGTTGGTCGGGATGGTGCACAGGTCCGCGAGGTACATCGCCAGCGGGTCGTCGGTGCGCTCACCGATCGGGAAGGCGGTGGTGGGCGTGGTCGGGGAGACGATCACGTCGACCTGCTCGAAGGACTTCTCGAAGTCCTTCGTGATGAGCGTGCGGACCTTCTGGGCGGAGCCGTAGTACGCGTCGTAGTAGCCGGAGCTGAGCGCGTACGTGCCGAGGATGACGCGGCGCTTGACCTCGTCGCCGAAACCGGCTTCGCGGGTCAGGGCGGTGACGTCCTCGGCGGACCTGGTGCCGTCGTCGCCGACGCGCAGGCCGTAGCGCATGGCGTCGAAGCGGGCCAGGTTGGAGGAGCACTCGGACGGCGCGATCAGGTAGTACGCGGCCATCGCGAGGTCGAAGGACGGGCAGTCCAGCTCCACGATCTCGGCGCCGAGCTCCTCGAGGAGGGCGACGGACTCGTTGAAGCGCTGGACGACGCCGGCCTGGTAGCCCTCGCCGGCGAACTGCTTGACCACGCCGACGCGCATGCCGGCGACGGAGCCGTTGCGGGCCGCCTCGACGACCGGCGGGACCGGGGCGTCGATGGAGGTGGAGTCGAGCGGGTCGTGGCCGGCGATGACCTCGTGCAGCAGGGCCGCGTCCAGGACCGTGCGGGCGCAGGGGCCGCCCTGGTCGAGGGAGGAGGAGAAGGCGACCATGCCGTAGCGGGAGACGCCGCCGTACGTGGGCTTCACGCCGACGGTGCCGGTGACGGCGGCGGGCTGGCGGATGGAGCCGCCGGTGTCCGTGCCGATCGCGAGCGGCGCCTGGAAGGCGGCGAGCGCGGCCGCGGAGCCGCCGCCGGAGCCGCCGGGGATCCGGGTGAGGTCCCAGGGGTTGCCGGTGGGCCCGTAGGCGCTGTTCTCGGTCGAGGACCCCATGGCGAACTCGTCCATGTTGGTCTTGCCGAGGATGACGACGTCGGCTTCCTTCAGCTTGCGCGTCAGGGTGGCGTCGTAGGGCGGGATCCAGCCTTCGAGGATCTTCGATCCGACCGTCGTCGGGATCCCGACGGTGGTGAAGATGTCCTTGAGGGCGAGCGGGACGCCGGCGAGCGGGCCCAGCTTCTCGCCGGCCGCCTTCTTGGCGTCCACGGCGCGCGCCTGGGCCAGCGCGCCCTCGCGGTCGACGTGCAGGAAGGCGTGGACCTTCTCGTCGGTCGCCTCGATGCGGGCCAGGTGGGCCTCGGTGACCTCGACGGCCGTGAGCTCGCCGGAGGCGATCTTCTCGGCGGTCTGTGCGGCGGTGAGCCGGATGATCGTGTGCGTGTCGGTCATGTTGTTAGTCCTCCCCCAGGATCTGCGGCACCTTGAAACGCTGCTGCTCCTGGGCGGGAGCGCCGGAAAGCGCCTGCTCGGGGGTGAGCGACGGACGGACCTCGTCCGCGCGCATGACGTTCGTCAGCGGCAGCGGGTGGGAGGTCGGCGGGACGTCTTGGTCGGCGACCTCGGAAACGCGGGCGACCGCGCCGATGATGTCGTCGAGCTGTCCAGCGAAGTGGTCGAGCTCTTCGCTCTTCAGCTCCAGACGTGCCAGCCGAGCGAGGTGGGCGACCTCCTCGCGCGTGATGCCAGGCATGCAGCGATCCTCTGGGGTGGTGAGTGTGTAGGTTTCGGGCCCAATCCTATGGGGCCCGGCCCCCGGCCGACGCAACGGTTTCCCCCCGGGGGCGGTACGCGGGCGCCACAGGAGCCGGTTTCCGCCCCCGGGTGGGCGCTGCGCGAAGCCCTTGGCCGGACGCGGGCGCGGCTGGCGGGCCCGCGCGTGCCTCACTGCGTCCGCGCCGCCGCTTCCGCCGCCAGCTCCGCCGTGATGTCCGCCGGCCGGCGCCAGCCGCGCTCGCCGCGGGCGAGCAGCCAGGCCGTGGCCTCCTGCGGAGGCATCGCGGCGGCGACCAGCCAGCCCTGCACCGCGTCGCACCCGAGGTCGCGCAGACGCTCCCACGTCTCGTCGTCCTCGACTCCCTCCGCGACGACGAGCAGGCCCAGGGAGTGGGCGAGGTCCACCGTGCAGCGGACGATCTCGGCGTCCTGGGCGTCCACCGCGAGGCGGGCCACGAAGGAGCGGTCGATCTTCAATTCGCTGACCGGCAGCCGTCGCAGGTGGACGAGGGAGGAATAGCCCGTGCCGAAGTCGTCCAGGGACATCTTCACGCCGTGGCCGGTCAGCCCGGCCATGGTGTCGGCGGCCCGCTGCGGGTCCTCCAGCAGGACGTGTTCCGTTATCTCCAGCTGCAGCCCGCTCGCCGGGACCCCGTGGCGGGCGAGGCGCGCGGCCACCGCGCCCGCGAAGCCGGGCGTGTGGACGTCGCGCGGCGAGACGTTGACGGCGACCGGGACCTTGAGGCCCTGGGCCCGCCAGCGGGCGACCTGCGCGAGCGCGGTCTCCAGGACGTACTCCGTCAGGTGCGGCATCAGCCCGGACGTCTCGGCGATGGCGATGAACTCGTCCGGGGAGACCCGGCCGCGCTCCGGGTGCACCCACCGTACGAGGGCCTCGAGGCCGGCCACCTGCCCGTCGAAACGGACCTTCGGCTGGTAGTGCAGTTCCACCTCGCCCGCGTCCAGGGCGCGCCGCAGGTCGCCGAGCAGACCGAGCCGGTCGGGGGTGTTGCTGTCGCGCTTGGACTCGTAGACCTCGACGCCCGTGCGGTCCCGCTTCGCCTGGTACATGGCGACGTCGGCGCGGCGCAGCAGGCCTTCCGCGTCGAGCGCGTGGTCGGGGAAGACGGCGAGGCCGGCGCTGGCCTCCAGGACCAGGGTCAGGCCGTCCAGGTCGAGGGGCGAGCTGAGCTCGGCGACGAGGTGGCGTGCGACCCGCTGGGCGCTGGTGGTGGAGTCCGCGACGGGGAGCAGGACGGCGAACTCGTCGCCGCCGAGGCGGGCGGCCTCGGCGTCCGGCGGGAGGGCCTGGCGCAGCCGGTCCGCGATCTGCAGGAGCAGCCGGTCGCCGGCGAGGTGGCCGAGGGTGTCGTTGACCGCGCGGAAGCGGTCCAGGTCGATCAGCACCAGCGCCGAGCGGGTGCCCAGCCGTTCGGCCTGGTCGAGAGCGGTCCAGGCGCGCTCCAGCAGCCACTGGCGGTTCGGCAGCCCGGTCAGCGGGTCCTTCAGCTGCTCCTCGGCGCGGGCGCGGGCGATCCACAGCGTGGAGTCGAGGGCGATCAGCGGTACGGCGAAGAGCGGCAGCAGGACCGGCTGCGCTTCGGCGACCACGCAGATCAGCGGGGCGATGCCGAGGAGGGCCACGGCCACCAGGCCCTGGCGCAGCAGTGCGGTGCGGGCGACGGTGGGCAGCCCCCCGTGGTGCGGAGCGAGTGCGAGCCACAGCAGGACGCGCGTGACGAGCAGGTACGTGACGGCGACCAGGATGACCTCGGGGACCGCGTCGATCCCCCAGTTGGTGGGTGCCCACGGGTGTTCCACGGACGGCGACTCGCCGAAGGCGGCGAGTACGAGCGCGCCCGCGCCGATCCCGAGCACGTCGGTGGAGCCGTGCAGCAGGCCCTGGCGCCAGCGGTGCCGGCGGGCGGCGCCGACGAGGGTGACCACGGCGAGCGAGACGAGGCCCGCGGGGACCCATCCGTAGAGGATGAGGACGCCGAGGGTGAGGGCCGCGCCCGAACCGGTGCCGCCCCACCAGCGGTCGCGGCCGAGGGCGACGAGGTGGCCGACGATGATGCCGGTGAGCAGGGCGAGCGCCCAGCCGACCGGACCGCCGGGGAACAGGGCGTGACGGCCGCTCAGTGCCGTGACGATGCCCACGGCGAGCAGCACGGCGGCGAGGCCCACGACGGCGAAGGGCAGCGCGGCGCTGCGCCCCGCTCCGCCCGGGCCCGCTCCGGTGTCGAGCGGTCGGGATCGCGGTGTCCTGGCTCCCAGGACACCGAACCGGCCCGTCCGCAGGGACGGGAGGTCCCCGCCGAAATCTGGTGACGGGTCGGCGCTCTCGGTGGGTTTCATGCCCGTCCCTCTCACAGCCGGCGATGCCGATGCCACGCAATGGCCCCGTTGTCATGCCCTCACGGCAACTGCGCGTCGAGCAGCCGTGCACGACGGGCGCACCCCTCAACAGTAGGACGCGAGAGGCACCCAGGGGCAGCGGTCGGCGGCGGTTGCCCGTATTCGACCCGGCCATCCTCATCAGTACGGTATCCGCCGAACGGGTGAGTTTGGACCAGGACCCCCGGGTCGCCCATCCGATGATCCGACAGGTCACCACCCGGCGAACAGCCTTGTACCGGCCTTGCGGTGACCGCCTACCGGCCGATTGCCGTCGGCCGGGGCCAGGACCGCGCCTGGCGTCACCGGCCGCCGCGCCTGGCGTGCGCCCGCTCCCGCGGCCGCACGCCGTGCATCCGTTCGCCTTCGTTACTCCGCTGCGGCGACGCCGTCCACCGGGAGCGCGGCCGCGCGGGCGGCCTCGGGGCCCTCTTCGAGCAGGACGGCGAAGCCGGCGTCGTCGAGGACGGCGAGCTTCAGCTGCACCGCCTTGTCGTACTTGGAGCCGGGGTTGTCGCCGACCACGACGAAGGAGGTCTTCTTCGACACGGACCCGGTCACCTTGGCGCCCCGGCTCTGCAGGGCCTCCTTCGCACCGTCCCGGGTGTGGCTCTGCAAAGTGCCGGTGACGACGACGGTCAGGCCCTCGAGCGGGCGCGGGCCCTCCTCCTCGCCGGAACCTTCCTCCTCCATCCGGACGCCGGCCTCGCGCCACTTGCGCAGGATCTCCTGGTGCCAGTCGACGGCGAACCACTCCTTGAGGGAGGCGGCGATGATCGCGCCCACGCCCTCGGTGGCGGTCAGCTCCTCCTCGGTGGCCTGCTCGATGCGCTCGATCGACCGGAACTCGCGGGCGAGCGCCTCCGCCGCCACCGGTCCGACGTGACGGATCGACAGGCCGTTGATGATGCGGGCGAGCGGACGGTCCTTGGCGGCCGCGATGTTCTCGAGCATCGACAGGGCGTTCTTCTTCGGCTCGCCCTTCTGGTTGGCGAAGACCGTGACGATCTTCTCCTCGCCCGTCTTGGGGTCCCGCTTGGGCAGCCCGCTGTCCGGGTCCAGGACGTAGGCCTTGATGGGGAGCAGCTGCTCCATGGTCAGGCCGAAGAGGTCGCCCTCGTCGAGCAGCGGCGGCTGCGCCGGCTCCAGGGGGCCGGTCAGCGCGGCCGCCGCCACCATGCCGAAGTTCTCGATGTCCAGGCTCTGGCGGCCGCCGAGGTAGAAGAGCCGTTCGCGCAACTGGGCGGGACAGGTCTGGGCGTTGGGGCACCGGACGTCGATGTCCCCCTCCTTCATGGGGCGCAGCGCCGTTCCGCACGCGGGGCACTCGGCGGGCATCACGAACTCCCGCTCGCTGCCGTCCCGCAGGTCCACGACGGGGCCGAGGATCTCGGGGATGACGTCGCCCGCCTTGCGCAGGACGACGGTGTCCCCGATGAGGACGCCCTTGGCCTTGACGACCTCCTGGTTGTGCAGGGTCGCGAACTCGACCTCCGAGCCCGCCACCGTCACCGGCTCGACCTGCGCGTACGGGGTCACGCGCCCGGTGCGGCCGACGCCGACCTTGATGTCGATCAGCTTGGTGTTGACCTCTTCGGGGGCGTACTTCCAGGCGATGGCCCAGCGCGGGGCGCGCGCCGTGGAGCCGAGCCGGCCCTGGAGGGAGATCTCGTCCAGCTTGACGACGACGCCGTCGATCTCGTGCTCGACGGAGTGCCGGTTCTCGCCGAAGTACGCGATGAACTCCCGGACCTCGGCGAGCGAGGAGACCACCTTGTTGTGCCCGCCGGTGGGCAGGCCCCATTCGTGGAGCAGCTCGTACGCCTGCGACTGGTGTTCGATCTCGAAGCCCTCGCGGGCGCCGATGCCGTGCACCACCATGTGCAGCGGGCGGCTCGCGGTGACCTTGGGGTCCTTCTGGCGCAGGGAACCGGCCGCCGCGTTGCGCGGGTTGGCGAAGGGCTTGCCCTCGGCCTCGACGAGCCGGGCGTTGAGCTCCTCGAACTTCTCCATCGGGAAGTAGACCTCGCCGCGGATCTCGACCAGGGCCGGGATCCGGTCGCCCTTCAGCCGGTCGGGGATCTCGGCGATGGTGCGGACGTTCGGCGTGATGTCCTCGCCGGTGCGGCCGTCGCCGCGGGTGGCGGCGCGGGTCAGGCGGCCGTGCTCGTAGGTGAGGTTGACGGCGAGGCCGTCGACCTTCAGCTCGCACAGGTAGTGGTAGTCGGAGGTGTTGGCGTCCCGGGCCACGCGCTCGGCCCAGGCCGCCAGTTCCTCGTCGTCGAAGGCGTTGTCGAGGGAGAGCATGCGCTCGCGGTGCTCGACGGAGGCGAAGTCCGTCTCGTACGCCCCGGCCACCTTCTGGGTGGGCGAATCGGGCGTGCGCAGCTCCGGGTACTCCTCCTCCAGCGCCTCCAGGGAGCGCAGCAGCTGGTCGAACTCGGCGTCGCTGACGACCGGCTGGTCGTTCACGTAGTACCGGAAGCGGTGCTCCTCGACCTGTTCGGCGAGCAGCGCGTGCTGCTCGCGCACCGCCGCCGGTACGGCCGTGTCGCTGCCCTGCTTCTGTTCGGCTGCCATGCCGTGTCCTCCCGTGGCCCGTCCCGATCCGTCACTCAGGGTTGTCGGCGAGCGACCTCGCCGCCCTGACGCAGTGCGCCTGGACCGCGCGCGCGTAGGCGGGCGAGGCGCCCGCCAGGCCGCACGACGGGGTGACCACGACGGACTCCGCGAGAGTCCCCGGGGTCAGCCCCAGCCTGCGCCAAAGCTTCCTGACACCCATGACGCTACCGCCCGGGTCCGACAACGGGCCGTCGGTGCCGGGCACCACTCCGGCGAAGAGTTTCGTACCCGCTTCGACGGCTTCCCCGATGGCGTCGTCCTCGCGCTCGGTGAGCAAGGAGAAGTCGAACGACACTCCCGAGGCCCCGGCCCGCCGCAGCAGCCCGAAGGGCACCTCGGGCGCGCAGGAGTGGACGACGACCTCGCCGTCGTGGACGGCGAACAGGTCGCGCAGGGTGCCCTCGACGACCTGCCGGTCGACGGCGCGGTAGGTGCGGTAGCCGCTCGCGGACCGGACCCGCCCGAGCAGCACGGCCGACAGTGACGGTTCGTCGTACTGGAGGACGATCTCGGCGCCGGGGATCCGCCTGCGTACGTCGGCCAGGTGCTCGCGGACGCCTTCGGCGAGGGAGCCGGCCAGGTCGCGGCAGGCGCCCGGGTCCTGGAGCAGGGCCTCGCCGCCGTGCATCTCCAGGGCGGCCGCGAGCGTCCAGGGCCCGACGGCCTGGACCTTCAGCCGTCCCTGGTAGCCCTGGGTGAACTCCTCGAGGGCGTCGAGGTCCTCGCCGAGCCAGGAGCGGGCCCGCCTGGTGTCGCGGCCGGGCCGGTCGCTGATCCGCCAGCCGCTGGGCTCCACGTGCGCGTACATGTCCACGAGCAGGCCGAGGGAACGGCCGGCCATGTCCGCGCCGGGGCCCCGGGCGGGCAGCTCGGCGAGGTACGGGAACTCCTCGAAGGAGCCGGTGACCGTCTTGGCGGCTTCGCGCGCGTCGCCGCCGGGCAGCGAGCCGATGCCGGTGGCTCCGCCGGGGGCACTCATCGGCCGGGCCTGACGGAGAGGTCGCTGACCACGGCGTCGCGGGGCAGGTCGACGGCCATGACGACGGTCGTCGCGACGGACTCGGGGTCGATCCAGTCGGCGGCGTCGTAGGACTCGCCCTCCTGCGAGCGGACCTTGGCCTGCATGGGGGTGGCGGTACGGCCGGGGTAGACGGACGTGACGCGGATGCCGTGCTCCTTCTCCTCCGCCCGGAGCGAGTCGGCGAGTGC
Source organism: Streptomyces sp. NPDC006544 (assembly GCF_040611715.1). NCBI lineage: Bacteria > Bacillati > Actinomycetota > Actinomycetes > Kitasatosporales > Streptomycetaceae > Streptomyces > Streptomyces sp. NPDC006544. The sequence continues at coordinate 35,701 of NZ_JBEXOV010000038.1, forward strand.
CTTGAGGCCGTGCTTGGAGGCGGCGTACGCGCTCCAGTCGGCGTGGGCGGCGAGGCCGGCGCCGGAGTTCACGAAGACCACGGTCGCGTGCGAGGCGCGCAGCGTGGGGAGCAGCAGGCGGGTCACCTCGGCGGGGGCGACGAGGTTGACGTTGAGCTGCTGGTGCCAGGTCTTGGGGCGCAGGTCGCCGACGGGGCCGAGGTCGACGATCCCGGCGATGTGCAGGAGGGAGTCGATGCGCTCGGGGACGGCCTGCTTGGAGAAGGCCCAGGAGAGCCGGTCGGGGTCGGCGAGGTCTCCGACGAGGGCGGTGGATCCGGGGTACCGGCTGGTGAGCTGCTTGGCGCGGGCGGCGTCACGGGCGAGCAGGACGAGGTCGTCGCCGCGGGCGTGCAGCCGGTTGGCGACGGCGGCGCCGATGCCGGAGCCGGCGCCGGTGATCAGGTGAGTAGCCATGCGGCCATGCTCGCACCCCGGCCAGGTCCGGAGGCCCGCCGGGCCGGACCGCCGGACCTGCCGGAGGTCCGAGGGCGGCGTCAGAGGCCGGCGTCAGGGGTCGGCGTCAGGGGATGCGTCAGAGGCCGGCGGCTTCGCGGAGGCGGGCGGCCGTCGCCGACGCGTCGTAGTCGGGGGCGACGCCCTCGACCAGGACGACCTCGCCCGCTATGTGGCGGGTGCGCTCCGGGAGGATTGCCTGGTAGGCGTCGGAGGCGTACCAGGCGCGGGCGCTCTCGATGTCCGGGAAGGCGATCACGACCACCGAGCCGGGGAAGGGGCCCTCCATGACCTCGACCTGCTTGCCGTGCACGAGGAACCGGCCTTCGAAGGGGTCCATCGTCGACTGGACCACGCCCATGTAGTGCAGGATCTCTTCGTTCATCGTCTCGGGCCGCAGGTGTCCGATGGCGTACGCGGTCATGTTCGTCTCCCCGGTCGAGGGCCCGGCGTTCCGGGCTGTTGGATCCAGCCTGTCAGCGGGGCGCGGCCCGGTCGATTACTTCCGGGGTCATGGCCGCCATGAGGGCCGACGGGGGTCAGGGGCGCCGTCGTGGAGGACGATCGCCCGTCAGCGGGCCGCCGCCACGTCGATTGCCTCCGGAGTCGCGTGGAAGGTGCGGCGGTAGGCGATCGGGGAGATGCCGAGGGTGGAACGCATGTGCTGGCGCAAGGAGTTCGCCGAGCCGAAGCCGGACTGGTGGGCGACCAGGTCGACCGGGAGGTCGCTCGACTCCAGCAAGTCGCGGGCGAGTTCCATCCGTTGGGCGGTGAGCCACTGCACCGGGGTCATGCCGACCTCGTCGCGGAAGCGGCGGGTGAAGGTGCGCAGGCTCATCCGGGCGTGGGCGGCCAGCTCCGCCAGGGCGATCGGCTCGGCGAGGCGTTCCAGGGCCCAGGCGCGGGTGGCGGTCGTGGTGGCGACGGTGGGTTCGGGGACGGGCCGGTCGATGTACTGGGCCTGGCCGCCGTCGCGCCAGGGCGGTACGACGCACATGCGGGCGGCCCGGTTGGTGACGGCGACGCCGTGGTCCCGGCGGATCAGGTGCAGGCACAGGTCGACGCCGGCGGAGACCCCGGCCGAGGTCAGAACGTCGCCGTCGTCGACGAAGAGGACGTTCTCGTCGATGCTGACGCGGGGGTAGGCGCGGCGGAACTCGAGGGCGAGGTTCCAGTGCGTCGTCGCGGGGCGGCCGTCGAGCAGGCCCGCGGCGGCGAGCACGTAGGAGCCGGAGCAGATGGAGACCAGGCGGGCGCCCGGGCGGATGCCCGCGATGGCGGCGGCCACCGCGGGCGGCAGCGGACCTCCGAGGGCCAGCTCGGGCATGGCGTGGGTGGGCGGGACGATCACGGTGTCGGCGACGGCGAGGGCCTCGGGACCGGCAGCGGGCTGGAGGACGAAGCCGGAGTCACTGGGCACCGGACCGCCATCCGCGGTGCAGACGACGACCTCGTACAGGGCCTCGCCGGACTCGTCCACGGCGCTGCCGAAGACCCGGGAGGGGATCCCCAGCTCGAAGGGCGGGAACCCGGGCAGGGCGAGCACCGCGACCAGGTGCCGCCCTCCGCCGCCGCTCCCCCGGGGCGCCCCGGCCGCCGACGTCGGTTCCGCTCGCACCTCACTCATGGCCGAATCCTGTCACATAGTGGCCAGACGGCCAACACCGGCGGGTGTCACGGTGGCCGAATCTGGGACACGTCACCGGAGAACACTCCGGTTTCGGAGCAGTCGGACGTGGTCAGTGTCAGGAGGACCTGGCCGTACGCGGCCGACGCGGTCGGACAATCGAGGAGAACAGCATGCGCGCGATGGTCGTGAGCGAATGGGGCGGCCCCGAGACCCTGGTCGAGCGGGAGATCGAGCGGCCCGAGCCGGGTCTGAGCGAGATCTTGGTGCGCGTCCACGCGGCCGGGGTGAACCCGGTCGACTGGAAGACCCGGGCCAGCGGCGCCCTGATCGCCTGGGGCGAGGTCCCGGTCGTGGGCTGGGACGTCTCCGGCACCGTCGAGGCGGTCGGGCCCGGCGTGACCCTGTACCGCCCGGGCGACGAGGTGTACGGGATGCCGCGCTTCCCCCGTCAGGCAGGCGGCTACGCCGAGTACGTGGTGGGACCGGCCCGGCACTTCGCCCGCAAGCCCGCGTCGCTCGACCACGTGCAGGCGGCCGCCCTGCCCCTGGCGGCGCTGACCGCCTGGCAGGCGCTGGTGGACACGGCCGCGATCGCCCCCGGCCAGCGGGTGCTGGTCCACGCGGCGGCGGGCGGCGTCGGCCACCTCGCGGTGCAGATCGCCAAGGCGCGCGGCGCGTACGTCATCGGCACGGCGAGCGCGGCCAAGCACGGCCTGCTGCGCGAGCTGGGCGCCGACGAGCTGGTCGACTACCGCTCGGCCGACTTCACCGAGGTGGTGTCGGACGTGGACGTGGTGATCGACGCGCTCGGCGGGGACACCGGCGAGCGCTCGCTGAAGGTCCTCAAGCCCGGCGGGCACCTGGTGACCCTGCCCGCCCCGGACGACGTCCCGACGGACGCGGCGGGCGTCCACACCGGCTGGACCCTGGTCGAGCCGGACTTCCGGGGCCTGGTGGAGATCGCCTCCCTGGTGGAGGAGGGGAAGCTGCGCCCGGTCGTCGAGACGGTGCTCCCGCTGGCCGAGGCCGCGAGGGCCCACGAGACCGGCGAGCTGGGCCGCACCACCGGCAAGATCGTCCTGACGGTGGTCTGACCGGTCCCCCGCCCGCCGGGGGCGGGTCCGCACCGGGCCGCGGCCGGCGCTCCGGCTAGGCCGACGCCGCGGCGGTGGCGTCGGCGGTGGCGGCCCGGGTGGTCGTGGCGATGGTGGCGGAGCCGACCACGCGCGTGCCGTCGTAGAGGACGATCGCCTGGCCCGGGGCGACCCCGCGGACCGGCTCGGTGAAGGAGACGCGCAGTTCGCCCTCCACCACCTCGGCAAAGACCTCGGTCTCGCCGCCGTGGGCGCGCAGCTGCGCCGTGTACGTACCCGGGGCGGCGGGGCTGGAGCCGCACCAGCGGGGGCGGATGGCGGTGAGCGCGGTGACGTCGAGGGCCTCGACGGGGCCGACGGTGACGGTGTTGTTCACCGGAGAGATGTCGAGGACGTAGCGCGGCTTGCCGTCGGGGGCCGGGTGGCCGATCCGCAGGCCCTTGCGCTGGCCGATGGTGAAGCCGAAGGCGCCCTCGTGGGTGCCGACCTTCTCGCCGGTGACCCCGTCGACGATGTCGCCCTCGGCCTTGCCGAGGCGGCCGGCGAGGAAGCCCTGGGTGTCGCCGTCGGCGATGAAGCAGATGTCGTGGCTGTCGGGCTTCTTCGCGACGGCCAGGCCGCGCTCCTCGGCCTCGGCGCGGATCTCGTCCTTGGTGGTGAGGGTGTCGCCGAGCGGGAAGAGCGCGTGGGCGAGCTGCTTCTCGTCGAGGACGCCGAGGACGTACGACTGGTCCTTGGCCATGTCCGAGGCGCGGTGCAGTTCGCGCGTGCCGTCGTCGTTGAGGACGACGGTGGCGTAGTGGCCGGTGCAGACGGCGTCGAAGCCAAGGGCGAGGGCCTTGTCGAGCAGCGCCGCGAACTTGATCTTCTCGTTGCAGCGCAGGCACGGGTTCGGGGTGCGCCCGGCCTCGTACTCGGCGATGAAGTCCTCGACGACGTCCTCGCGGAAGCGCTCGGCGAGGTCCCAGACGTAGAACGGGATGCCGATGACGTCGGCGGCGCGGCGGGCGTCGCGCGAGTCCTCGATCGTGCAGCAGCCGCGGGCGCCGGTCCGGAAGGACTGCGGGTTCGCGGAGAGCGCGAGGTGGACACCGGTCACGTCGTGCCCGGCTTCGACGGCGCGGGCGGCGGCGACGGCGGAGTCCACGCCGCCGGACATGGCGGCGAGGATGCGCAGGGGGCGGGGGCTGCTCGGCAGGTTCTCAGTCATAGCACCGTCCAGGGTACGGGGAACCGCGCGGGGTCACAGCGCGTTATCGGGTCAGGGGGGTGGAGAACCTTGGGGAGCAAGGGCGACGGGGGTGCTTCGGGCACCGAGGGGGCCGCGGGGACCGAGGGTGCCGCGGGGGCGAAGCGGCCTGGGCGGACCCGCAGGGCGCTGCTGTTCGGCGGGCTCGGGGCCGTCGCGGTGGCGGCGGTCGCCGGGCGGGACGAGCTGGGACGGGCCTGGTGGCTGGTGCCGGGGGTGTCCAAGCCGCGCAAGGAGGGTGAGCTGGACCACGCGGGGGCGGGGTGGACCTCGGCCTCGCCGGCGAACTGGCGGCTGGCGGACCGGCCCGCCGACTATCGCGTGGACCGGATCGTCGTGCATGTCACACAAGGCAGTTTCGCGTCCTCGGTGGACGCCTTCAAGAATCCGTTCCACCGGGCGTCGGCCCACTACATAGTCGGCCAGGACGGTCACGTGGAGCAGATGGTGCGCGAGCTCGACGTCGCCTTCCACTCGGGGAACCGCTCCATGAACGAGCGCAGCGTCGGCATCGAGCACGTCGGTTTCGTGGACCGGCCCCAGGACTTCACGGACGCCATGTACGGGGCTTCGGCGCTGCTCGCCGCCGGCATCTGCCGACGGTACGGCATACCGGCGGACCGCAAGCACATCGTCGGCCACTCCGAGGTCCCGGGCGCCGACCACACGGATCCCGGACCCCACTGGGACTGGAACCGCTACGTCCGCCTGGTCGGCGAAGCCCTGGGATCAGAGCACTAGTGGCGTCAGGCAACTAAGGGCTTGCAGAGAATTAACGTGCGTGTTTCAGCTCTTGACAGACCAGCCCACGCAGGGTGTTCGATCGCATGTTGATTCTCTGCAAACCCTTAGCTGAGGCCCGCCGTGCGGGCGCGGGTGACGGCCGGGCCGATGGCGGCGGCCACCGCGTCCACGTCGGCCTTCGTGGACGTGTGGCCGAGGGAGAAGCGCAGGGTGCCGCGGGCCAGTTGCGGATCCGTGCCGGTGGCCAGCAGGACGTGGCTGGGCTGGGCCACGCCCGCCGTGCAGGCCGATCCGGTGGAGCACTCGATGCCCTGGGCGTCGAGCAGGAGCAGCAGGGAGTCGCCCTCGCAGCCGGGGAAGCTGAAGTGGGCGTTGGCGGGGAGCCGGTCGAGGGGGTCGCCGCCCAGGACCGCGTCGGGGACCTCGCGGAGCACGGCCGCGACGAGCTCGTCGCGCAGCGCGCCGATCTCGGCGGCGAAGCGTTCGCGCCGCTCGGCGGCGAGCACGGCGGCCACCGCGAAGGCGGCGATCGCCGGGACGTCGAGGGTGCCGGAGCGGACGTGCCGTTCCTGGCCGCCGCCGTGCAGGACGGGCACGGGGCTCTGGTCGCGGCCGAGCAGCAGCGCGCCGATCCCGTACGGTCCACCGACCTTGTGGCCGCTGACGGTCATGGCGGCGAGGCCGCTGTCGCCGAAGCGGACGTCGAGCTGGCCGAAGGCCTGGACGGCGTCGGAGTGCAGGGGGATGCCGGACTCGCCCGCGATGGCGGCCAGTTCCGCGACCGGCATGACCGTGCCGATCTCGTTGTTGGCCCACATGACGGTGGCGAGGGCGACGTCGTCGGGGTTCCGCGCGATCGCTTCGCGGAAGGCCTCGGGGTGTACGCGGCCGTGGCGGTCGACGGGGAGGTACTCGACCTGGGCCCCTTCGTGCTCCGCGAGCCAGTGCACGGCGTCGAGGACGGCGTGGTGCTCCACGGGGCTGGCGAGGATCCGGGTCCGGGCGGGATCCGCGTCGCGGCGGGCCCAGTAGAGCCCCTTGACGGCGAGGTTGTCGGCCTCCGTGCCACCCGCGGTGAAGACCACCTCGCTCGGCCGGGCCCCGAGCGCCTCGGCGAGGGCCTCGCGGGCCTCCTCGACGGTGCGGCGGGCGCGGCGGCCGGCGGCGTGCAGGGAGGACGCGTTGCCCGTGACGCCGAACTGCGCGGTCATCGCCGCAGCGGCCTCCGGAAGCATCGGAGTGGTGGCGGCGTGGTCGAGGTAGGCCATGATCCCCCGATTCTACGAGTCCCCCGCGCCTCGGAATCCCGCGCGGGGGCGTAGCCGGTGGGCCAGGGCCTCGACCCGGGGCCGCCTGTGCGCTGCCCGCGCGCTGCCCTGGGCCCTGCCCGGGGCCCGCCGAGGGGGCGGGACGGGGCAGGGCCACCGCTGCGCGGGGCCGTTGTCCCCTCCCCGCCCTTCCACCGTTCCCAGGGCTCGCCCTGACCCGGAGGACCTGGGGCTCCGCCCCGAACCCCGCGCCTCGAGCGCCGGCGGGGCTGGATCTTCCGGAGGCCGGGGCGACGTCAGGAAGGGGGCTTCCGGAGGCCGGGGCGACGTCAGGAAGGGAGCCGTGGTGCGCGCGCCAGTTGGCGGGACTGCGCCACCAGGCGGTCCGCCGAGTCCCAGATCTCCGCGTCCTCCTCCAGGAAGCCCCCCGCCAGGTTGCGCGTGGTGATGGCGACCCGGAGCGGGCCCGGGGCCGGACGGTGGCGGACGTGGGTGGTGAGTTCCACGGTCGGGGTCCAGCCGACGAGGCCGAGGTCGAACGAGGTCGGCGGGAGCGCGTCGACCGCGAGCAGCAGCGAGAGGGGATCCGCGTCGCGCCCGTCGGCGAGCTCGAACCAGGACCGCATCTCACCCTTGCCCGACGGCTGTCCGACCGCCCAGCCGGCCGTCGCCGGGTCCAGGCGCAGCCGGAGCCGGTCCACGATCGCCGAGCTGCCGGGGATCGGCGCCGGGCCGGCCTCGGGGCCGAGGCAGTCCTCGTAGGCGGGGATGCGCGGCGGGAGGGCCGTGGTGTGGACGGCGTCCGGGAGCGCGGAGAGGTCACCGTACGAGGCGAGGACGCGGATGCGCTCGATCTCGGTGCCGTTCTCGTCGTACTGGAAGAGCGAGGCCTGGCCGGTGGAGAGCGTGCGGCCGACGCGTACGACCTGGGTGCGGATCACGGCGGGGCCGGGCACGGACGAGGTCAGGTAGTGCGCGGAGACCGTGAACGGGTCCGGGTGCGGCAGGGTCGCCGACAGGGCGCGGCCGACGAGGGCCAGGAGATAGCCGCCGTTGACGGCGGTGATGATCGTCCACCCGGCGGAGAGGTCCGCGTCGTACACCCCGGGGTCGCCCGCGCGAGCGGTGACGGCGGTGTCGCGGTCGAACTCGCTGTCGCCGACGGTGGCCTTGGCAGCTGCGTGTGACATGCGGACGACGGTACAACGAAGTAGCTACTAAGCGGTAGCTTTCTTCGGTTGCGGCCGCGTCACGGCTCCTCCGCGACCGCGGAGCGCCGGTTCCAGGCGAGCGGCGCCCGCAGGTGGTAGCGGATGGCCAGGAGCCGGAGCACGAAGGTGGTGACGATGGCGACGCCGGTCGTGACGGCGTTCAGGGAGTCGAAGCTGATGAAGAGGGCGACCAGCGAGGCTCCGATGATGGCCGGCACCGCGTACATCTCGCGGTCGCGCAGCAGCGAGGGCACCTCGTTGACGAGTACGTCGCGCAGTACGCCCCCGCCGACGGCCGTGGCCAGGCCGAGCGCGGCGGACGCGGTGAGGCCGAGGCCGAACTCGTACGCCTTGGTCGTACCCGTCACGCAGAACAGTCCGAGGCCGGCCGCGTCGCAGACGTTGATCGCGCGGTTGATCCGCTGCACCTCGGGATGCAGGAAGAAGACTATGGCGGCGGCGACCAGGGGCGTCACGAAGAAGCCGAGGTCGCCGAAGGCGGCGGGCGGGGTGGCGCCGATGACGATGTCCCGGAAGAGACCGCCGCCGAGGGCGGTGACGAGCGCGAGGACGGCGATGCCGAAGACGTCGAAGTTCTTGCGTACGGCGAGCAGGGCCCCGGCCAGGGCGAAGACGAAGATGCCCGCGAGGTCCAGGCCGTGCTGGATACCGGGCGGGAAGAGATCGTGGAGCACGGCCCCATTCTGCCGGTCGCCCGACGGCGCGCGGGAACGGGTGCCCCGGTCGCGGCCCGGGAACCGGACGCGCCTCGAACGCCGGCGGGGCTGATGTGTGCCGGCGTTCGGGGCGAGGTGTCCCAGGGGGGGGCCGATCCCCGGGCTCCGGGGTGCGGGATCCCGGGGCTCGGGCCCGGGGGTCGGCCCGGGGAGCCCGGGCGCGGCCCGGCTCGGCCGCTACTCCACGACCGCTACTCCACGACCGTTACTCCACGACCGTGGAGACCGCTTCCGCGGCGCCCGGGAGGGCCGGGTCGTCCGGGCTCTGGTCCGGCGCGTTCTCCGGGTGGTGACAGGCCACCTGGTGGCCGGTCTTCAGAGCGACGAGCGGCGGCTCCTGCACCGTGCAGATCTGCGTCGCCTTCCAGCACCGGGTGTGGAAGCGGCAGCCGCTCGGCGGCGAGATCGGCGAGGGGACGTCGCCCTTCAGCAGGATGCGGCCGCTCTTCGCGCCGCGCCGCCTGGGGTCCGGCACCGGCACGGCCGACATCAGCGCGGTCGTGTACGGGTGCATCGGAGCCTCGTACAGGGACTTGCGGTCGGCGAGCTCGACGATCTTGCCGAGGTACATGACCGCGATGCGGTCCGAGACGTGCCGGATGACCGACAGGTCGTGCGCGATGATCACGTAGGTGAGGCCGAGCTCCTCCTGGAGGTCGTCCAGCAGGTTGACCACCTGGGCCTGGATCGACACGTCCAGCGCCGAGACCGGCTCGTCCGCGACGACCAGCTTCGGCTTGAGCGCGAGCGCCCGCGCGATGCCGATGCGCTGGCGCTGGCCGCCGGAGAACTCGTGCGGGTAGCGGTTGTAGTGCTCCGGGTTCAGGCCGACCAGGGAGAGCAGCCGCTGCACCTCCGCCTTGAGGCCGCCCTCGGGCTGGACGCCCTGGAGCTTGAACGGCGCGCCGATGATGGTGCCCACCGTGTGCCGCGGGTTCAGGGAGCCGTAGGGGTCCTGGAAGATCATCTGCACGTCGCGGCGCAGCGGGCGCATGGCGCCGACGCTCAGGTGCGTGATGTCCTTGCCCTCGAACTCGACCTTGCCGCCGGTCGGTTCGAGCAGGCGCGTGATCAGCCGGCCCATGGTCGACTTGCCGCAGCCGGACTCGCCGACGATGCCGAGGGTCTCGCCGCGCCGGACGTCGAAGTCGATGCCGTCGACGGCCTTCACGGCCCCCGCCTGGCGGCGCAGCAGCCCCTTGGTGATGGGGAAGTGCTTGACCAGGCCGGTCACCTTCAGCAGGGGTTCGGGGGACGCGTCCGCCTGCGCGGGGACCGCGCCCGTGGCCGTGCCCGTCCCCGCTTCCGTGTTCTTCTTATCGGTCACAGCTTCGGCGCAATCTCTTCGGTCCAGATCCGGTTCCGCTGCTCCGGGGAGAGGTGGCAGGCGGCCCAGTGGCGGCCGTCACCCTCCGCGGATCCGTCGACCAGGGCCAGCTCGGGCCTCTGGGTACGGGTGATGCCGCCCTTGGGGAGGTCGGCGTAGGGGCAGCGCGGGTGGAAGGCACAGCCGCTCGGGATGTTGATGAGGCTGGGCGGCGATCCCTTGACCGGGATGAGGCGCTCGGTCTGGTCGCGGTCGATGCGCGGCATCGAGCCGAGCAGGCCCCAGGTGTAGGGGTGCCGGGGCTCGTAGAAGATCTTCTCGGCGCTGCCGCGCTCCACGCACCGGCCGCCGTACATCACGAGGATGTCGTCGGCCATCTCGGCGACCACGCCGAGGTCGTGCGTGATCATGATGACCGCGGAGCCGAACTCCCGCTGCAGGTCCCGGATCAGGTCCAGGATCTGTGCCTGGACGGTGACGTCCAGGGCGGTGGTCGGCTCGTCCGCGATGAGCAGCTCGGGGTTGTTGACCAGCGACATCGCGATCATCGCGCGCTGGCGCATGCCGCCCGAGAACTCGTGCGGGTAGGAATCGACGCGCTGCTGGGGCTCCGGGATGCCGACGCGGTCGAGCATTTCGACGGCCCGCTTGCGCGCCGTCTTCTTGTCCACGTCGTGGTGGGTCCGGTAGGCCTCGACGATCTGCTTGCCGACCGAGTAGTACGGGTGCATCGCGGACAGCGGGTCCTGGAAGACCATGGCCATCTTGCGGCCGCGCAGGGTGCGTACGTGGTCGGCGTCGGCCGTGATCAGGTCCTCGCCGTCGAGCACCACCTCGCCCGAGATCTGCGGACGGTTGCGGACGTGACCGGTGCGGTGCAGGCCCATGATCGCGAGCGAGGTCACCGACTTGCCCGAGCCGGATTCGCCCACGATGCCGAGCGTCTTGCCGCGCTCGAGGTCGAAGGAGAGCCCGTCGACGGACTTGACCAGGCCGTCGTCGGTCGGGAAGTGCACCTTGAGGTCGCGCACCGAGAGGAAGGCCCGGTCCCGCACCCTGCCCTGCTCGGGCACGAAGGCGGGGCCGGAGGCGGGGGCCGCCGTGGAGCCGGACGCGGGGGCCGGTACGGACGCGGCCCCGGCGTCGGTGGTGTGGTTCTCGGTCACGTCAGCCTCACGCGCGGGTCGATGACGGCGTACAGCAGGTCCACGATCAGGTTGGCCAGCACCACGAACAGTGCGGCGAGCAGGGTGACACCCATGATCACCGGGAGGTCGCCCGCGCTGATGGCGGCGACGGCTGCCGTCCCCAGACCCTGGAAGTTGAAGGTCGTCTCGGTGAGCACCGCGCCGCCGAGGAGTCCGCCGAGGTCGAGGCCGAACATCGTGACGACCGGGGTCAGCGTGGAGCGCAGGGCGTGCTTGCGGATGACCACGCCCTCCTTGAGCCCCTTGGCGCGGGCGGTGCGGATGTAGTCCTCGCCGAGCACGTCCAGCATCGTGGCGCGGGTGATGCGGGCGTAGGTGGCGGCGAAGAGGAAGGCCAGGGTCACCCAGGGCAGGATCAGGGAGTTGAGCCAGGCCCCCGGATCCTCGGTGAGCGGTTTGTAGTTGGAGACGTCCAGCCAGCCGAGGCCGTAGACGAAGACCGCTGGGGCCACCATGCCGGTGAAGAAGATCGGCAGGGAGACGCCGGCGAGTGCTCCGACCATGACGGTGCGGTCGACGGCGGTCCGGCGCTTGAGCGCGGAGATCACACCGGTGGCCACGCCCGCGATCAGCCAGATGACGGCCGCGCCGAGCGCGAGCGACAGGGTGACCGGCATGCGGTCGACCAGGGTGTCCCAGACGGGGACCTCGGTCTTGAAGGAGTAGCCGAAGCACGGGGCCGCGCAGTGCGTGATCTCGGTGCCGCCGTCGTAGTCGCGGCCGGTGAAGATGCCCTTCATGAAGATCAGGTACTGCTCGGAGATGGGCTTGTCGAAGCCCATCTTGACCCGGATGCCCGCCAGGGCGGTCGCGTTGGTCTCGCGTCCGGCGTACATGAGCGCCGGGTCGCTGCCGGTCAGCTTCGGGACCGCGAAGAAGATGCCGAAGGTGACCGCGGAGACCACCAGCAGCGTTGCGGCGACGTTGAAAAGTCGCCGTATGAGGTAGACGAGCACTGCAGTCGGCCGCTCGGGCCGACGGCCGCCGCCCCTTGTGGGGACGGCAACCGCCGCCTGCGGCCTTCACCTGCCCTTCGGACTAGCGCATGTGCGGTGAAGGCGTAACCAGCTGGTGTCTGACGAGCCGTACGGTCGGCCGCCCGGTCGATCGGACGAGTCGGGCGGCCTGCGAACCGTGGTGCGGCTGCGACTGACTACTTCGCGACGCCGAGGGTGGCAAGGTCGATCTTGCCGAGGGAGTCGTTGAAGTAGACGTTGGTCAGGCGCGGGTTGTGGTAGACGAAGGCCTTGTCGAAGTTGATCGGCAGATACAGCGCCTTCTCCATGACCTTCTGGTTGATCTGGGTGTAGAACGGCGCGGCGGCTTCCGGGGTGGCGGCGGCAGCGGCGGTCTTGAACAGCCCGTTGATCTCAGGGTCGTTGATCATGCTGTAGTTGTTGTTGCCGTTCGGCAGGATGAACGAACCGTCGACCAGCGGCTGCAGGAAGCCCGAGCCGGAGTTGTAGTCGGCGCCCCAGCCCATCACGATGATGCCGTAGCCCTTGGCCTTCACGTTCTCCGGCGAACCGATGACGGAGGACGAGAGCTTGCCGTCGTACTGGTCGATCGTGACCTTGATGCCGACCTTGTCGAGGGCCGCCTGCAGGGACTCCGCGGACTTCACCTCGGGGGCGCGGTTGTTGCGGACCGCGATGGTGGTCGTGAAGCCGTCCGGCTTGCCACAGGCCTTGAGGGCCTCCTTGGCCTTCTCGATCTGCGGCTCGCCCTTGGTCAGGCCGTACGGGTCGTACTTCTTGTCGGCACCGGGGATGCCGGGCGGCAGCATGTTCGCGCCGAGGTCACCACTGGTCGGGCCGCCGCGGGCGGTCTGCAGGGACTTGCTGTCGGCCGCGTAGATGACGGCCTTGCGGCACTCGACGTTGTCGAACGGAGCGACGGTCGTCGGGAAGGCGAAGTAGCGGATGTAGCCCGTGAACGGGTTGTCCGCGTTGGCCTTGAGCGCCTCGTCCTTGAGGACCTTGTTCTTGCCGGCGGCCTGCATGCCCGTGCCGTCGACCGCGAGGTCGATGTCACCGGAGAGCAGACGCGCGTCCATGTCGTCCGGGTTGGTGGTCACCGTGAAGGAGACCGTGTCCGGCAGGCCCGTGCGGATCGTGTCCGTCGACGGGTCCCAGTTCTCGTTGCGGACGAAGGTCGCGCCCTTGCTCGCCGTGAACTCCGACACCTTGTAAGGACCGGTGGAGACCGGCTTGTTGGTGTAGGTGGCGCCCGTGTCCTTGCCCGCGGGGACCGGGGAGGACGAGGGCATGGCCAGCAGGTACTTGAAGTCGGAGTTGGCGCTCGCCAGGTTGAAGACGATCGTCTTGTCGTCCGGCGTCTCGACGGACTTCAGACCCATCTTGTCGGGGTCGGTGTCCTTGTACGGGCCGGGGTACTTCTGGCCCTGGTCGAGTATGTCGATCAGGTACGTGGGACCGCCGGACAGCACGTCCTGCGCGAAGACGCGCTCGATGCCGTACTTGAAGTCCTTCGAGGTGATCGGCGTGCCGTCCTCGAACTTGACGCCGTCCTTGATCTTGACGGTGTACGTCTTGCCGTCGTTGCTCAGGACCGGGTCGGCCGCGGCGAGGTCCGGGACCAGCTTGGTGCCCGCGGCGCCCGGCTTGCTGTCGTACGCGAACAGCTGGCGGATGTAGAGCCGCTGCATGCTCCACACGAAGCCGTAGTACGCGCGCGCCGGGTCGAGGTAGTCGACGTCCTGGGGGGACCAGAGCTTGAGCTCTCCGCCCTTGGTGGTCGACGGGTTCACGATGCCCGTGGTCGCGGCGTTGAAGCCGCTGGCACCGGCCGCCGGCTTGCCCTCGGAGGGCTTCTTGGCGTCGTCCTTGGAGCACGCCACGGCGGACATCGACAGGGCAGCGACCACCGCGGTGATCGCGAGCGCCTTCTTTCTGCGGATCACGTTGTTCAACCTCCATTGGTGGGTGAATCGTTGAAGCGGTTCAGCTGCCCTTGGGGTCGAGTGCGTCGCGCAGCCCGTCCCCGAAGAGGTTGAACGCCAGGACGGTGATGAAGATCGTCATACCCGGGACCACCATGTACATGGGGTCGTCCTGGTAGATGGGGATGGCATCCGACAGCATCTTTCCCCAGGAGGCGGTGGGCGGTTTGACGCCGGCACCGAGGAAGCTGAGGGCCGCCTCCGTCAGGATGTTCGTCGGGATGATCAGCGTCGTGTAGACGAGGATCGGCGCGAACAGGTTCGGCAGCAGCTCCTTGATCAGGATGTAGCCGCGGCCGGCGCCCAGGCTGCGCGCCGCCTCCACGTACTCGCGTTCGCGCAGGGAGATCGTCTGGCCCCGCACGATGCGGCCGATGTAGGGCCACCCGAAGAAGCCGATGACGACGACGAGTACGCCCATGCGGACGCCCGAACCGGTGAAGCCCCAGAGGGAGTTGGGGACCACGGAGACCAGGGAGATGGTGAAGAGCAGCTGCGGGAAGGCCAGCAGCAGGTCCATCGTGCGGCTGATGAGGCCGTCGACCCAGCCGCCGAGGAAACCGGCCAGGGCGCCCAGCAGGCTGCCGAGGACGACGGAGACGAAGGCTGCGAGGAACGCGACGACCAGGGAGATGCGGGCGCCGAAGACGATCCGGCTGAACACGTCGCGCCCGTTGGTCGGTTCGACGCCCAGCAGGTAATCGGGGCTGATGCCGCCGAAGGACCCGAGCGGTGTGCCGAATTCCGGGTCGAGGAGATCCTCGTGGAACTCGTTGGGCGGGTGGCCCAGCAGGCTCACGATCAGCGGGGCGAAGACCGCCACCAGGATCAGGAGGATCACGACCACGCCGCCCGTCAGCGCGATCTTGTCGCGCTTGAGCCGCATCCAGGCGATGCGGCCGGGCGAGCGGCCTTCGATGGCCTTGGCTGGGACGTCGGCTACGGACACGGGTGCGGGAGTCTCCGCGCTCGTGTCGTGCAGTGGTGCCGTCATCGTGGTGGGGACCCCTCTCGGCCGACGGGTGGGCCGGCCCATGCCCGCCGCTGTGGCGGCGTTGGTGCGGAGTGGCGCTCGGAGTGCGGAGTACTGGAAGAGTGCGGGAGGGCCCGGGTGCGCGGGAGGCGCACTCGATGCCGTGCGGTGCTGGCAGTACTGGCGTAGCTGGTGGTGCGCGTGGTGCTGTGCGAAACGACAAGCGAATTTCCCGTGGCAGGTCCGCCTCCGGGAGGACTGACCTGCTCTTGGGTGGGGAGTCTTCATCGGGCGCTCGATCAGCCGCCAGACCCGCAGGTGAATGGATGCGCAACCGTGATGTGAGGGTCGAGTTCCCGTTATCCGGACTTCGCTGGCGTCTCAGCGGAGCAAGACCGTGCGTTCGGTGCGGAATGGGACATGGCGCCCAACTCGTCGTACCAGCATGCCTATTGGGCGTACATCAGCGGCGAAATCAGGACAACGCAAAGGCCGCACGGAACGCCTGTTCCGTGCGGCCTCGCATGGCTTGATACCGATGTCTCAGTAACCGGCCGCCTGTCCCTCGCGGTCGTAGAAGGGCCTCGTCTGCGCCCGGAGCCACATCGCCACGGGGTCGTGCTCGTCCGCGAGCGCGACCGTGCACACGGGCACGCCCTCGGGGACCACGCCGACGGACTGGCGCATCATCTCCCGTACGGACTCCAGCGCGGGCGCGGAGGCGTCGTAGAGGTCGAGCCCGACGGCCAGGTACGGAGACCCGAGCGCGGGCTGCACCCAGGCGCGGCGCAGCGAGCGGACGGCGGGCGTGCGGTGCGCGTGCTGCGTGAGCAGCCCGTAGAACTGCGGGAGCTCCAGGGCGGGCTCGGACAGCCGCAGCGGTCCCGCCGGCATCCGGTCGAGACCGGTGGCGATCCGGCGCAGGTCGGCCCAGGGGATGCCGACGCCGCCGCCCTGGGCATGGGGATTGAGCCACAGCCCCCAGCGGTCGGGGTAGAGGGCGCGGGCGATGTCCCGGCCGGTGACCACCTCGTAGCCCCGGTTCCAGCCACTGGCGGCCAGCTCCTGGGGGGAGGTCACGCAGGGCGCGTAGCCGAGGTTCTCGACCTCCATGCCGCCGTACTGGGCATCCGGCGAGCCGGGCTGCCCCTGCCAGAGCAGCATCCACAGCCGGCCCTCGGCGAGGGCGTGCAGGAGCGACTCGTAGCTCTCGTAGCGCCCGGGAGTCACCTGGCGCAGCATGTGCTCGACCTGCCCGACCGCGGCCGTGCCTGACGCACTCACCCGGTACCCCTCTTCGTCTGTTCGTCCGCCCGTCGCCCACGCGTGTCCACACCAGCTTAAGCGTGCCTACGGCAGGTAGAAGGGGCGCACGCGCGTAACGATGAAGTCGACGACCGGGTCCTCGGCGGCGTCGAGGAGGATCAACTGGACGGGCCAGGGGGCCGGTACGCGCGCCAGGGCGCGGCCCAGGGCCTCCATCGGGGCGTTTCGCATGTCGGTCGACCATCCCACCAGCTGGACGCCGACGTACAGCTCCGGGGCCCCGCCCTCGACGCTGGCGAGGCAGCGGTAGGCGGCCGTGACCGCCGCGGTGGCGCGGAACTCCTCCGCGGCGGCGGCCAGGAAGTCCACCGGGTCCTGCTGCCAGTCGGGTTCGAAGAGCCGGACCCGGCCGCCGGTGGCGGTGCCGTCGAGCGCGCTCCGGCCGGCGCGGCACAGCTCGGCGACGGCGGGCGGGGGGAGCGGGGCGCCGACGGCGCCCTCGGGATTGAGCGCGATGCCCAGCTGCGGGGGCAGGCCGCGGGCGAAGTCCACGGCGGGGGCCACGGCGAAGTCCATGGCGGGTCCGGCGCAGGCGCGGAACTGCTCCTCGGAGGTGTAGACGGGCACGTACGCGGCGCCGTTGATCTCCATGGTGGGCAGGCTCAGACTGCCCACGCCGCCGGGCAGCGGGATCCACACGTGGCTGCGCCCGAGCACCTCGACGATCCGCCCGCCGGCGTCCGCCTGCCCCAGCGCCGCCCCGAGCACCTGCTCCAGCTCGTTACCCGGCCACATGTACGCCTCCGCTTCGTTCACCCTTGTCCGCCCCGAGGTTAACGGTCGGCCCCGCCCCGCCCGCCGGGGGCCGGGCCGCGGCGGCCGCCGCGGCCGCGCGGCTACCGGAAGCCGATCTCCGTCAGGCGGGACGCCGCCGGCCGGTCCAGGAGGACCACCGACGCGCAGCCGGCCGGCGGACGGCCCGACTCCGCCTCGCGCAGCAGCCGGGCCACCGCGCCGCGGTGCCGGGCGAAGGCGTACGCCGACACCCCCCGCCCGCGCGCCGCCTGCCCAGCCCTGGCCTCCTCGGGGGTGGTGTCCAGGAGCACCAGGTGCAGCGCGCGGCCCCGGCGCCGGGCGGCCCCGGCGAGGACGGCCCGTACCCAGCTCTGGGTACCGCAGTCGTGGACCACGGCCGAGGCTCCGGAGCGCAGCACCCGCCACAGCCCCCAGTAGTGGGCGATCCGGACGGCCGGCCGGTACACCGCGTACGGCACGGGGGCCGGCATCAGGCGCTCCCACCGCTCGCGCGCGTCCTGGGAGTCGATGCCGCCGCCCTGTGCGGCCCGCTTGATCAGGGTGCTCTTGCCGCCGCCGGGCAGTCCGGACACCACCACGATGTCGCCGTCGGCGAAGCGCAGCCGGCCGGGGCCCGCCACCGCGCGCAGGTCCCGTACGACCGCCGTCGCCGGCTCGGCCGGCCCCCGCGCCGCGCCGCGCTGCGTGGGCACCCCGGCGGCGCCGCCCCCGCCGGTCCCCGCATCGGCTTCCGCGCCCGTCGTCGTGTTCGCTGCCGTGCTCGGTGCCGTGCTCGTTGCCGTGCTCGCTGCCGTCAGTGCTCCGAATCTCCGCACAGTGATCGCCTCCCCCGCGTCGGGCCACCGGGACCCGTCCCCTGAGTGTAAAGAGACGGTAATCCGGGACCACCGGTTCCGCTCCGCTTGCGGACCCCCTCCCCCATTCGGCCGCACGCCGTGCAATGATGTGCGCCATCTGGACACCAACTGCATACCGGCCGCTTGAATCCACGCGGGAGAGTCCCGGCGGGCCCGCAAGGCCGCGTCCGGGCGCCGAAGGAGCAAGTACCTCCCTTGAATCTCTCAGGCCCCGTACCGCGTGGATGAGGCAGATCTGAAAAGCGAGCCGCGCCACCGCCCGTGAGGGCACCGGCGCTGCTCCACCCAAGGTGCAAGTCGAAGGCCTTCCCCTGGAAGCGGGGAACTCTCGGCGAACCTCTCAGGTTCCGATGACAGATGGGGAGGAACTCCTCCTCGTCATGTCATGCCCTGGGACCCGGGAGCCACACCCATGAGCACTGCCCCCCGCCTGACCGCCCTCGATGCGCTGCACCGTTCACTCGGTGCGACCATGACCGATTTCGCGGGCTGGGACATGCCGCTGCGGTACAGCAGCGAGCGCGACGAGCACAACGCCGTCCGCACCAAGGCCGGCCTGTTCGACCTCTCCCACATGGGCGAGATCACCCTGACCGGCCCCGAGGCCGTCAAGGCCCTCGACTACGCGCTGGTGGGCAACATCTCCACCGTCGGCGTCGGCCGCGCCCGCTACACGCACATCTGCCAGGAGGACGGCGGGATCATCGACGACCTGATCGTCTACCGCCTCGGCGAGGACGAGTTCATGGTCGTCGCGAACGCCTCCAACGCGCAGGTCGTCCTCGACACGATCACCGAGCGCGCCGCCGGCTTCGACGCCGCGGTCCGCGACGACCGCGACGCGTACGCGCTGCTCGCGGTGCAGGGTCCGCAGTCCCCGGGCATCCTGGCCTCCCTCACGGACGCCGACCTGGACGGGCTGAAGTACTACGCCGGCCTGCCGGGCACGGTCGCCGGGGTGCCCGCGCTGATCGCCCGCACCGGTTACACCGGTGAGGACGGCTTCGAGCTCTTCGTCGCCCCCGAGCACGCCGTGGAGCTGTGGCAGGCGCTGACCAAGGCGGGCGAGGGTGTCGGCCTGGTGCCCGCGGGCCTGTCCTGCCGCGACACGCTGCGCCTGGAGGCGGGCATGCCGCTGTACGGGCACGAGCTGACCACCTCCCTCACCCCGTTCGACGCGGGTCTGGGCCGGGTCGTGAAGTTCGAGAAGGAGGGCGACTTCGTCGGCCGCGCCGCCCTGGAGGCCGCCGCCGAGCGCGCCGCCGCCAGCCCGCCGCGCAAGCTGGTCGGCCTGATCGCCGAGGGCCGCCGCGTTCCGCGCGCCGGCTTCTCCGTGACGTTCGACGGCCAGGTCGTCGGCGAGGTCACCTCGGGCGCCCCGTCCCCGACGCTGGGCAAGCCGATCGCGATGGCCTATGTCGACGCGGCGCACGCCGCGCCCGGCACCTCCGGCGTCGGCGTGGACATTCGCGGTACGCATGAGGCGTACGAGGTCGTGGCTCTGCCGTTCTACAAGCGGCAGAAGTAACTCTGTACGGGACCGCTGCCGTTCGGGTCGCCCCGCCGGGGCTCCCGCACCGGTTCCCGTACGCCCTCGCGCCCGCGCTCCGTCCCGGTCCGTCCCGGTCCGTCTCGGCACGCAGGACCACCGTTCGTATCCACTCCCCCGCATCCAGGAGAATCAGGTCATGAGCAACCCCCAGCAGCTGCGTTACAGCAAGGAGCACGAGTGGCTGTCGGTCGCCGAGGACGGCGTCTCGACGGTCGGCATCACGGAGTTCGCGGCCAACGCGCTCGGTGACGTCGTATACGCCCAGCTCCCCGAGGTCGGCGACACGGTGACGGCAGGCGAGACCTGTGGCGAGCTGGAGTCGACCAAGTCGGTCAGCGACCTGTACTCCCCCGTCACCGGCGAGATCGTCGAGGCCAACCAGGACGTCGTGGACGACCCGTCCCTGGTGAACTCGGCCCCGTTCGAGGGTGGCTGGCTCTTCAAGGTGCGCGTCACGGAGGAGCCGGCCGACCTGCTCTCCGTGGACGAGTACGCCAAGCTCACCTCCGGCAACTGACCCCAGGGGATCGAAGATGTCTGCAATGAACACCCCTCTCCACGAGCTCGACCCGGACGTCGCCGCCGCTGTCGACGCCGAACTCGTGCGCCAGCAGTCGACCCTGGAAATGATCGCGTCGGAGAACTTCGCCCCGGTCGCCGTCATGGAGGCCCAGGGCTCGGTCCTGACCAACAAGTACGCCGAGGGCTACCCCGGCCGCCGCTACTACGGCGGCTGCGAGCACGTGGACGTCGTCGAGCAGATCGCGATCGACCGCATCAAGGCGCTGTTCGGCGCCGAGGCCGCGAACGTGCAGCCCCACTCGGGTGCGCAGGCCAACGCGGCCGCGATGTTCGCGCTGCTGAAGCCGGGCGACACGATCATGGGCCTGAACCTGGCCCACGGTGGCCACCTGACCCACGGCATGAAGATCAACTTCTCCGGCAAGCTCTACAACGTGGTCCCGTACCACGTCGACGAGACCGGCCAGGTCGACATGGCCGAGGTCGAGCGCCTCGCCAAGGAGTCCAAGCCGCAGCTGATCGTCGCGGGCTGGTCCGCCTACCCGCGCCAGCTGGACTTCGCCGCCTTCCGCCGCATCGCGGACGAGGTCGGCGCGTACCTGATGGTCGACATGGCCCACTTCGCCGGCCTGGTCGCCGCGGGTCTGCACCCGAACCCGGTGCCGCACGCCCACGTCGTGACCACCACCACGCACAAGACCCTCGGCGGTCCGCGCGGCGGTGTCATCCTGTCGACGCAGGAGCTGGCCAAGAAGATCAACTCCGCGGTCTTCCCGGGCCAGCAGGGCGGTCCGCTGGAGCACGTGATCGCGGCCAAGGCCGTCTCCTTCAAGATCGCGGCCTCGCCCGAGTTCAAGGAGCGCCAGGAGCGCACCCTGGCGGGCGCCAAGATCATCGCCGAGCGCCTGGTGCAGCCGGACGTCACCGAGGTCGGCGTGTCCGTCCTCTCCGGCGGTACGGACGTCCACCTGGTCCTGGTCGACCTGCGCAACTCCGAGCTGGACGGCCAGCAGGCCGAGGACCGGCTCCACGAGATCGGCATCACGGTCAACCGGAACGCCATTCCGAACGACCCGCGCCCGCCGATGGTCACCTCCGGCCTGCGCATCGGTACCCCGGCCCTGGCCACGCGCGGTTTCGGCGCGGAGGACTTCACCGAGGTCGCGGAGATCATCGCGGCCGCGCTGAAGCCGGCCTTCGACGGCGACTCCCTGAAGGCGCGCGTCTCGGCGCTCGCCGGGAAGTTCCCGCTGTACCCGACGCTCTGACGTCACCGTGAGGGGCCCGGCGCCTGCCCGTTCGTCCACGGGCTCCGGGCCCCTCTCATGACCAAAGGCCTGATGGAACCTGCCGATCGCCACTGATTCGTTTTATTTCATGGCAAATAGGCTGCGAATAAGGAGTCGCCGGACTCGACGGTCCCCTCGGCAGGACGGACAGCACACCTCATGGACATGAGCGCGGCCAACAGGAAGGGGCTCAGCCTCTTCGCCCTGATCATGATCGGGCTCGGCTCGATCTTCGGCTCGGGGTGGCTCTTCGGCGCCGGCCGGGCAGCCACCGTCGCGGGGCCCGCGGCCATCGTCGCCTGGGTCATCGGCGCCGTGCTCATCGGCATGATCGCCATGTCGTACGCGGAGTTGGGCGCCGCCTACCCGCTGCCCGGCTCGATGGCCCGCTTCGGCGCCCTCTCGCACGGACCCGTGCTGGGCTTCATCACCGGCTGGGCGGGCTGGATCGCCATCGCCGCACTGATCCCGATCGAGTCCATCGCCGGTACGCAGTACATGTCGTCCTGGAACTTCGGCTGGGCCAGGGGCCTGGTCGAGAACGGCGGCCTGACGACCTCCGGCATGGCGATGGCGCTGTTCCTGACGGTAGCCCTGTGGCTGGCCTGCTACTGGTCGGTGGCGCTGCTCGCCAAGGCGAACAATCTGCTCACCCTCGTCAAGTTCGCCATCCCGGTGCTCGCCGTGATCGCCCTGATCGCCTCCGGCTTCCACCCGGGCAACTTCACCGACCACGGCGGTTTCGCACCCAACGGCTGGTCCGCCGTCATGACCGCCGTCACCACGTCCGGTGTGGTCTTCGCCTTCAACGGCTTCCAGGCCGTCGTCAACCTCGGCGGCGCCGCCAAGAACCCCGGGCGCGCCATTCCGCTGGCCCTGGTCGGCGCCCTCTCGCTGGGCCTCGTCATCTACCTGGCCCTGCAGATCGCCTTCATCGGCGGTGTCCCGCCCGAGAAGCTGGCCGAGGCCGGCGGCTGGAGCGGCATCGACTTCTCCTCTCCGTTCGCCGACCTGGCCAAGATGCTGATGCTGCACTGGGTCGTCACGATGCTCCAGTTCGGTGCCTTCATCTCGCCGTCCGGCGCCAACATCGGCAACGTCGCCTCGGCCTCGTACATGGCGCAGAACCTCGCGGACACCGGGTTCTTCCCGAAGAAGATCCGGGAGGTCCACCCCAGGTACGGCACCGCGCGTCCCGCGATGTGGCTCAACCTCGGCTTCTCGGTCCTGCTCCTGGTCACCGTCGGCCACAGCTGGGAAGCTCTGGCCGGCGTCGTCTCCGCCGCGATGGTGGTCTCGTACCTGATCGGCCCTGTCGCGGTCGGCGTCCTCCGCGCCACGAAGCCCGAGCTGCCGCGGCCCTTCCGCCTGCCGGCGGCCAGGATCCTCTGCCCGGTCACCTTCGCCTTCGCCGCCTGCGCCCTGTACTGGTCGAAGTGGCCGGACACCGGCAAGGTGGTGCTGCTCACCCTGGTCGCCGCCCCGATCGCGGCCGTGGTGCTCCAGCGCAGGGGCGAGAAGAACCTCGTCCGTCAGTTCGCCCCGGCCTGGTGGATGATCGTCTTCCTGTTGTGGCTGGGCACGCTCTCGGCGCTCGGCAGCGAGGAATTCGGCGGCCGCGGGGTCATCCCCGGCGGTGTGGACATCGCCGTCGTGGGCCTCTCGGCCCTGGGCTTCTACTTCTGGGCCGTCCGGTCCGGGGTCAAGGCCCACTGTGCCGGTCTTCCGGGGCCGGACCCGATCCTGGACGCCGCCCCGGCCGGGGCGGCCGCGGAAACCGGCGCGACCGGCGCGACCGGCGCGACTGACGTACCGGAGCACGCACTGTCCCACGCCTGACCACCACCCCCGACCCTCGACCCTCGACCTCCGACCTCCGATCTCCGACCCCCGACCCCTCCGACAGCCGAGCCGTTCACCTCACCGCGTTAAGCTCGTCTGCCGGACAAAATCCGCAGATCCACCCGATCAACCCCTCCTGCCCCGCTTCCCACCCACGAGCAGACATAGGAGTCCGCAACCGTGGCCATCTCCGTCTTCGATCTCTTCTCGATCGGCATCGGTCCCTCTTCCTCCCACACCGTCGGACCGATGCGCGCCGCGCGCATGTTCGTGACCCGGCTCAAGAAGGACGGTTTCCTGGCCCAGACCGCGTCCGTCCGCGCGGAGCTCTTCGGCTCTCTGGGCGCCACCGGACACGGCCACGGCACCCCCAAGGCCGTCCTGCTGGGCCTCGAGGGCCACTCCCCCCGCACCGTGGACGTGGAGAGCGCCGACGACGAGGTCGAGCGCATCCGCACGACGGGCCGCCTGCGGCTGCTGGGCACGGAGATAGGCGATGTCCACGAGATCGCCTTCGACGAGCCGAACCAGCTGATCCTGCACCGCCGGCGCTCGCTGCCGTACCACGCGAACGGCATGACGCTCTTCGCGTACGACGCCGCCGGCACGCCGCTGCTGGAGAAGACGTACTACTCGGTGGGCGGCGGCTTCGTCGTGGACGAGGACGCGGTCGGCGAGGACCGGATCAAGCTCGACGACACGGTGCTGAAGTACCCCTTCCGCAGCGGCGACGAAATGCTCCGCCTCGCGAACGAGACCGGGCTGTCGATCTCCTCGATGATGCTGGAGAACGAGAAGACCTGGCGCACCGAGGAGGAGATCCGCGCGGGTCTGCTGGAGATCTGGCGCGTCATGCAGGCCTGCGTCTCGCGCGGCATGTCCCGCGAGGGCATCCTCCCCGGCGGCCTGCGGGTCAAGCGCCGGGCCGCCTCCACGGCGCGCCAGCTGCGCACCGAGGGCGACCCGATGATGCACCGCAGCGAGTGGGCGACGATCTACGCGATGGCGGTCAACGAGGAGAACGCGGCGGGCGGCCGCGTCGTCACCGCGCCCACCAACGGCGCGGCGGGGGTCCTGCCCGCCGTCCTGCACTACTACATGAACTTCGTGCCGGGCGCGGACGAGGACGGCGTGGTCCGCTTCCTCCTCGCCGCGGGCGCGATCGGCATGCTCTTCAAGGAGAACGCCTCGATCTCCGGCGCCGAGGTCGGCTGCCAGGGCGAGGTCGGCTCGGCCTGCTCGATGGCGGCCGGCGCCCTCGCGGAGGTCCTGGGCGGCACCCCGGAGCAGGTCGAGAACGCGGCCGAGATCGGCATGGAGCACAACCTCGGCCTGACCTGCGACCCGGTCGGCGGCCTCGTCCAGATCCCGTGCATCGAGCGCAACGGCATGGCGGCGGTCAAGGCCGTCACGGCGGCCAAGATGGCCATGCGCGGCGACGGCAGCCACAAGGTCTCCCTGGACAAGGTCATCAAGACCATGAAGGAGACGGGCGCCGACATGAAGGTCAAGTACAAGGAAACGGCCCGCGGCGGCCTGGCGGTCAACGTCATCGAGTGCTGACGCGGCTTCCCGCCTGACCCCACTCACCGCCGATGGGGCGTGACTCGAAGAGTCACGCCCCATCGGGTTTTCCGGAAAGGCGGAGCAGAGTGGTTTCGCGCCCGTCAGCTCGACTCGTTCAACTGGGCACGAATTCTCGCTACCTAGCCCGTCGTGACATTCTCACTCGAGTTCACCAGATTCATCCGCCAAATCTTCAAGGCGCTCGTGCAACTTCTCACTTTGAATCCTGGTGGACGACCAAGCTCGACTGAAATGTACCAACTTTTTGGCTTCCGATCGACTGCTCAAGCCGAGGTCGACGACAGCACGAATGCACTCGACTTGCGATAGACCTGCCTCCTTCAGCTTGATGAGGACGGCTTCCGCATCAGCGCCCTCGTCCAGGTCGCTGCGCACGGCGTCCAGCACAGCCAGGTACATTGCCATGCGGCAACCCTACCAATCCTTCGATCCGTTCTCAGCAGGCCGGCTTAGGCAGGTCGATGCTCCATTCTCCCTTATGGCCGTTCTCCGGCCCTGAGCTCGTACGCATCCAGTTGACCTTAAGGGTCGTAAATCCTTGGTCGGCGGCGGCGGCAACAACCTTGCGCCTCAGAGCCAAGAAGTCACGCGCACCAACGGAACCTCGCGCAAGATCACCGTCTCGGCCATAAATAGACACATTGTCCAGCGTGATTGTCGTTCCATCGATGTCGACAAAGGCGCCAATGTCTATGTCACCGTGGACACTCTGCAGCACCGTACTGAAGAAGAATCCTCCTCTCAAGTCATCAAGGGATGCAATACCCGAGTTGTGCACGAGGACCGGCGCATTCCCCACCATGACGTAGTAGGTGTGGAAGTCGTCGACGGTGAAGTTGTAGGTGGTGACGGCGTAGCGGTAACTACTGACGGCATTCACCGTGAGGGTGGTGCCGCTGGGCTGGCGGAGTTCTTCGCCGACCTTGAGTTCGCCGGCGTCTATCCACTGGTGGCGGCTTTCGCTCCAGTAGGGGTGGTGGTAGGTGGAGGTGATCTTGGCGGGCGGCCCGCGGGGGCTGGCCTCGTCGGTGAGGGTGAGGTCGGTGAATTCCTTGTCGTCGGGGGTGGTGATGGTGCCGGTGACCCTCTTGGGGCCGGTTTTGCCCGTCTGGGGGTCCGTGGCCATCACGGTGTCACCGACGCGGACGTCTTCGATCTCCTTGGTGCTGCCGTCGGCCATCAGGATCCGAGTGCCGGCGAGGAAGCTGTTCCTCTTGACGGGGCAGGACGCCCCCGAGGAGGAGTCAGCCGACGAACCACCATCGGACTTCGCGGCGTCACCACCATCAACCTTCGCGGCGTCGGCTTCGTCCGCTACTGCCTTGGCTTCTGTTCCGGCGCTATCGCTGGCTGATTCCTTGGCGGCTTTCTCCGATGCGGATTTGGCTGCCTTGGCTTCGGCGTCACGTGCTTCCTTGAAGGCCTTTTTCGCCGTGCTGTAGGCCTCGGCGGCCTTCGACGCCCCGCGTTCGGCTTCGTGGATGGCGTCGTAGGCCTTGTTCATTTCCTTGTAGATCTTGAAGGCCTTGATGCCAACCTTGACGGCCTTGAAGAGCTTGCCCCAGGGGACGAAGTTCAGGGCCGTGTTGATGCAGGCCATCACGTCGCCCTTGGTGAAGCAGTCCCGGGCGTCGTTGTAGCCGATGAGGTCACCGACCACGTCGATAACTTCGTCGATGAGCTGGTCGCGCTTCTTCTTGGCCTCGTTGACCTTCTTCGTGGACTCCTTCAGCTCCGTGTCGGGCGGGCCGTCGTCATCGGACTTTCCGGGGTGCTTTTCGTACCAGTCCGGGTCGTATGTGGAGCCGGTGTCCGTGCCGTTGCTGCCCGAGCAGTACCCGTATCCGAAACAGCTCTCCAGTCCCGTCGGGTCGGATTTGTTGACGGGGTTGTTCTCGGAGTAGGCGTACGCGTTCCACTGCTGGGGATTGCCCGCGTTGATGACTGGGTCGGGGCTGAGGAAGCGGCCGGTTGTGGGGTCGTACTCGCGGGCGCCGATGAGGGTGAATCCGGTGGACTTCTCCTTGGTGCCGCCGATGAAGCCCTTGTCGCCGGCCCAGGTGCCGGGGGCGGGCTGGGTGCCGCGTTCGTTGCCGAACGGGTCGGACGCGCGGCGGATGTGGGTGAGGTCGGAGGCCTGGAACTGGACTCCGCCGGTGCCGTGGTGGTCCGAGCTCTGGTAAGTGAACTTGGAGCCGCTCGTGGTGCTGGTAGTGCGGGTGATCGACAGGCCGCCCGGGGCCCCGTAGGTGCGGACGTTGGAGACCTTGCCGCTGGCGGTGTCCAGGGTGATCTGGTCGGTGCCGAGGTTGAGGGTGGTGCTGGTGGGGTCGCGGCGGATGAGCTGGTTGCCGCCGGTGTCGTAGAGGTAGCTGGTGCCGGCGCTCTCACCGGTGCCGATGACCTTGTCGAGCTTGCCCTGGCCGTTCCAGGTCAGTGCCTTGGTGCCCAGGGTGTTGGTGACGGAGGCGGTGTTGCCGGCCGCGTCGTAGGTGTAGGAGGTGACCTTGGTGCCGGACGGGCCGGTCTCGGTTGAAGACATCAGCGCGTGCGGGCCGCCCGTGCCGCCGCCCGTCTGAGGGTCGGTGGACGGGGTGTTGTTCTTCGGGCCGAACGTCTGCGTGGTGGTGACGTCCTTGGCCGCGTTGCCGGTGACGTCCTTCCTCACCAGCTTCTTGCGGTTGCCCATCGCGTCGTACTCGTACTGCTGCCAGTACGGGGCCGGGCCGCCCACGCTGGGCTTGCCGGTGCCGTCGACAGCGGGACCGGCGCTGTTGGCGCAGCCGCCGATGCCGCGGACGCTGGGCTGGGGGGCCGTCGTCTGGGTGCCGGTGTCGGTCCAGGCCTGGGTCAGCCGTCCCAGGTAGTCGTGCGTGAAGCACTGCAGGTCGCGACCCGCACCGTCCTGCGTGTCACCGATCGAGGTGATCAGGCCGGCCTTGTTGTACGTGTAGTCCAGGACATCCACGCTGGCCGTCGCGGCGGTCTGCTTGTCGAGGGTCGAGCGGACCGGACGGCCGGTGCCCGCGTCGTAGTCGGTGGTCGAGACGACCTGCATGCCGGTGTCACCGACGGTCGTGCGGATCGGACGGCCGTACGGGTCGTAGCGCATGTCCACGAGGTACGGGGTCCGGGTGAGCCCGATCTTGCCGCCGAGCGAGGTCAGGTTGCCCACGACGTCCGAACCGAACGTCAGCGTCTCCACGCCAAGGCCGGCCTTGGTGATGCCGGGCAGGGCGGTCGTCTTCAGCTGCCCGTAGGAGTCGTAGGTGTTGGTCGTCTCGTAGGTGCCGGCCAGCTCCTTCTCCGCCGCCGGGATGGTGACCTTGGTGCCGAGGGAGCGGTAGCCGCCGTCGTAACCGGTGACCTCGGTGACGTAGGCGCTGCCCGTCTTGCCGCCCACGTAGCGGGTCGTGGTGTCGGGCTTGCCCAGGGCCTTGGTGTCGTAGGTGAACGCGCCGACCTGCTTGGCCGGGTCGATGGCCGTGCCCTCGTACGTCGCAACGGGGCGACCGAGGAGGTCAGCCACCGTGGTGGCGCTCCTGAGGCGTCCGTCCGTGGAGACGACGAGGCTCTTCTTGTCGTCGTAGAGCGTGGTGCTGGTGCCCGAGTCGGGGTCGGTGGTCTTGACCACGCGGCCGAGGAGGTCGTAGGTGAAGGTCCACTCGTTGCCGGCGGAGTCCTTCCGCGACAGCTCCTGGCCCTGGGGGTTGGTCAGGTACGTGGTCTCGTCATACGCGCCGGTGGGCGTGTTCGACTTGTACTGACGCAGGATCGAGGTGGTGCCGTTGGTGATCTTGGCTGTGGCGAAACCGCCGGCCGGCGGGATCTGACGGGTCTCGTCCACCCCCGGGTACTGGGTCGTGGAGCGGGACTGCTCCACGCCGAAGGACTGGGAGACGGAGGCGGTGACGCGGCCGAGGCCGTCGAAGACCTGGACGGTCTGGGACGGGATCTTGCTGTCGGGCTGGACCCCGCCGTTGGGCAGGAACACCGCCGCGGAGGGCGCGCCCTGGTCCGTGTAGTACGAGGCGCTGGTCTTGACCTGCCAGCCGTGGGAGTCGAACAGCGCGTCGGTGATCATGCGGCCGGCCACGCCTGACGGGGGTGTGGCCTGGGTCTGGCGGACCCGGCCGAGGCCGTCGTAGAGGGAGTAGCTGGACGTGTAGGAGTTGTCGTTCATGAGCGCCTGGCTCAGAACGGCGGACGGCGCGTTGGTGCCGTTCATCGTGTACGAGAACTTGCGGACCGGGAGCGCGTTGTTCGCGCGTTCCTGGCCCGGCTGCCAGATGGAGACGACCCGGCCGAGAGCGTCGTAGTCGCGTTCGCCGACGTGGTTGTTCTCGTCGGTGGTCTTCAGCGGCTGTGAGCGGCCGATGTCGAGGGTGGTGGTCGACTTCCAGCCCAGCGGATTGGTGTGCGTGACGCTGTTCGGCAGGACGCCCGTGGCCGGGGAGTACGCAGTCGTGGTGACCGCACCACCCGGGTGGGTGGCATCCGTGCGGACCTTGTTGGTGTTGCTGGTGACACGGCCGTACGCGTCGTACGTGGACGTGGAGTTGAGACGGTAGACCGGCTTGCCGGTGCCGTCGTACTTCTCCAGGACCTCCGTACCCGTGCCGTCGGCCGTCGCTCCGACCTGGCCGTAGGCCAGACCGTCGAACAGGGAGCGGGTGTCGCCGACGGTGTTCGCCGCCGTCGGAGTCTGACCGCAGACACCGGAGACGACCAGGGTGCGGGAGGCGAGCTCGGTGACCGCGCCACCGGGGCCGGTCGGGTACTCGAAGGTGGTGCACAGACGCCGGTCCGTGCGCGAGATGTCACTGTTGTCGTCGACCTGGAGCGGGCGCGTCGTCAGCGTACTGTCGTACGTCGACGACCGCTCGCCCGTGCGCCACGTGCCGTTCGCGAGCTTCGCGCGGGACGTGACTTTCGCGGTGTTGACCGCGCGGGCGGTGATCGCGGGCATGCCGGCGGACTGGTTGCGGGTCGCGGTGACCGGGCCGATCCACGGCGTCGTGACCTCGTCCGAGACCACCGTCCCACCGTCACGGTCGTAGGTCTCGCTCTGGCGGACGAACCCGGACAGGACGTTTTCGTCCTTGATGGTCCCGCCTTGCGCGTCGCCCACCGACACGGACCGCTTGGATCCGTTGGCGAGGACGTCGCCGTCCATGCCGCGCAGGTAGGTGGTGACGTTCTTGGTGCGCGGGGCTTCGCTCGCGTTGCCGTTACCGGTGCGGGTGGTGACGGTGGCGAAGCCGCGGAACTGGTCCCAGGTGCGGGTCTTGGGGTCGGTGAACTCGGAGTCGTTGCGGTGCCAGGCGATGCCACCGGTGTACTCGTAGTCGGTGACCGTGGAGACCTGGCCGCCGACCCTGTCCTGCTGGGTGACGGACTGGACGACGACCTTGTTGAACCAGTCGTTGACCGGGTCCGCGAAGGACTGGCCGGGCAGGTACCACTTGACCGGCATGCAGGCCATCGTGTTGCCGTCCTCGGAGGACGGCATCGTGCCCGCGAGACGCGAGCATTCCGGGGCCTTGTAGGCGACGTTGATCTGCCCACCGGTCTCGGTGGTGATCGTCTGGATCCGCGGACGACGGTAGGAAGGCGCCGAGGCGTCCGTGCCGTCCGGACGTCGAACGACCCCGTCGACTCGGTTGGGGAACTGCGTCGCCTGGAAGGAGACGGCCGGGAGCTTGATCGCGGTCTTGCCGTTCGAACCCGTCCGCTCGATCTTGTCGAGCCACAGGGTCGGGGACGTGCCGTCACCCGGGTCCTGGAACGACTGGGTCAGGTCGTAGGTGTCGACCTTCGTCCATGCCGTGCCCGTCCACACCTCGGTGTAGATCTGGGTGAACTTCTTCGTCGTGAAGTACGTCGGGGAGAGGTTCAGGCACTGACCGGTGGCCGCGCACTCCTGGTCGATCGGAGTGTCCGGCCAGGACTTGGCGTTCGCCTTGATCCGCTGAGCCGGATCACAGGTGATCGCACCCGCCACGACACAACGCTCGGCGTTGGTGATCGTGATCTGGGCGGCCGGCTTCGCCGCGCCCTTCGCCGCGATCTGGTCGGGCAGGCGCTGCCCGTAGCCGATCCAGGTGGGGTAGGAGCCGCGCTGGTACTTCGTCGAGGTACCGGTGCCGTTGTTCTGGCCGCCGCCCCGCCCGTAGAAGTTGTCCTCCTGCTCGTAGCGGTAGGTCACCAGGTTCTGGTGCGGGTCCACGACGTAGTCGAGGTTCCACTGCCAGCCCAGCTGCTGCCACGAACCGTTCGCAGGGGTGTCGGCGCCCAGGCACTTGTCCTGACCGCTGTTGAAGTACACCGGAACCGTCGAAACCGACTTGGCCTCCGGGTCCGTACCGTCACCACCCGGCAGGCGGTTCGCGCCGAAGTAGTACTGGGTCCCGTCGGTCGTGGTGACCTTGAAACCCTCACCCTTCCACGCAGCGTTGCGCTGCCCGGTCAGACGCTCGATCTTCGTGCCGTCCTCACCCTGAAGGTGATAGACGCACGTCGCGTCGTCCCGGACGATCTGACCCGCGTGACCCGCCAGGCTCAACGACAGGATGTCGCCGGCCCAGCACTCGTCACCCGACTCCGCGATCCCCGCGTCCTTACAACCCTTGTAAGAACGAGAGATCGAGCCCGGACTCCAGTCCCAGCCCTCACCGAAACCGGACGCCTGCGCGTTCGTCGACGCCGTACGGCCATCGATGGACGAGGAGTCGTAGGCCAGGCCCAGGTCCGGTCCGGCGCCCGCTATGGACGACGGGACCTCGACCGTGTAGCCGTAGGTGAAGTTCGCCGCGTTCGAACCCGCCTGCCAAGAGGCGGAAGGCAGCAGCGGGGTCGCGGTGAAGTCACCGGCCGCACCCGACGGACCCGGCTCCACCGCAAGCGCGACCGCCTGCGGCGCCATCATCTGAGGCGCCGCCGCCGGCGCCGACTGCGCACCCGGGGAAGACTTCAGCAGACTCGGAGCAGACACCGCCGCCTTCGGCGCGTCGACCTCCGCCACCAGACGGCCCGACGCGTCCCTGTGCGACGCCACCGGCGTACGAGCCGTACAGCCCGCCGCACCCGGAGTCGTCAGCGCACAGTCGGGCAGGCGCACGACGCGCGCCCGGTCTCCCCAGTTCGCACCGGTCGTCTTCGACCACGCGGAGAGGTCGATGCCGACCTGCACCGTGCCCGAGGCCGATCCGCCCGTGGCGTCGGTCAGGGCGACGAGCGCGCCTTCGACACCCGCCGCACGCGTCCTCGCCTCGTCCTTCACCTCCACCCGCAGCGAACCCTCAACGGAACCGCTGCTACCGGAAGGGGCGATCGCGATCTCGGAGAGCTTCGGCGAAGGCTTCGCACCCGTGCCGGCGGAGACCCAGACCGGAAGCTCACCCGCCTGAACCGGCTTTGCATCAGCGACACTTCGAGATTTGCCGTCCGACGCAAGCGGAACGGTCGCCGAGCCGGCCGGAGCCTTGGCCTTCGCATCCGGGTTCCACGGCTTGCCGGCCGGCGCCTTGGCGTCGGTGGGCTTGGCATTCGAGCCCTTGACGGGCTTGGTCTGCGGGAGCGCCGTCTTCGGCGGCACCCACACCTTCGGCGGCTTCGCCGCCGCTTCGGCCGCGGGCAACCCGAGGCCGGAAATGATCACCGCAAGCACGGCGATCATCGCTACACGTGGCCGTCTCGCGCGCACGCGCGAAAGCGGACCACCCTGACGAGACAACACATTCCCCCCGCAGAAAATGGAGCAACTCACTCCAGAAATAGGTGAGTCCAGATCCTGCGCACCATAAGGAAGGGAACGTCTATTCGTACAGGAAGTTCTTAGTCTTTCTTTACATGATCAATATCACGCGCTGGACAACATGGCACTTCACGTCGTGAATCGGACAGATGTATCTCACAGGCTGTTGACAGATTTGCAGAGAGTAAGGAGCGTGCGCGTGACCTTCGTTCACCGACGCGCATAGCGAGGACCTCTGCCCATGAGGCCAACTTCTTCATCACCCGACCCCAGACAGGGCCGGGGGACCCGCCGGCGTCGGCGGACGTCCGCGGCCGCGATGCTGCCGGTGGTAGGCACCGCCGTCCTGTCCCTCGGGGCCGGGCTGATCGCCGCCCCGGACGCCTTCGCGGCCGGCTCGCCGGCGCCCGCCCCGAAGTCCGGTGCCGCGCTCGCCCCCAAGGCCGCGCCCACCGCCCAGCAGAAGGCCGTGGACGCGGCGTTGGCCCAGGCGAAGCGCACCGGCAAGCCGGTAGTGGTCGAGCACCTGACGACCACGGACTCGCAGACGTTCGCCAACCCGGGCGGGACGCTCACCATGGACGCCGCCTCGGCTCCCGAGCGGGTGAAGCAGAAGGACGGGGCCTGGCGGGCGATCGACACCACGCTGCGGGTCAACGGCGACGGGACGATATCCCCGGCCGTGGTCCCCTCCGCGCTGAGCATCTCCGGCGGCGGCACCGGCCCGATGGCGACGATGACCACGGCCG
>NZ_JBEXOV010000039.1:0-68316 GCF_040611715.1 Streptomyces sp. NPDC006544
CCCGCCGAGGCCGCGGCGGCCGCCTGCGGCCTCCTCGCCGTGGCGCTGGCCGTCGGGTCCGCGCCGGTGCTCGCGCTGGCCCTGGCGCTCGCCGGGGTGGTCTGCGCGGGTGCGGCGGTGCGGCCGGAGCGACGCGCGGCGGGCTGGGCCGCGGGGGCGTTGTTCCTGGCGGCGACCTGGGTGCGGCTGGCGGCCTCGCACGTCACGGTGCCCGAGGCGTACACGCTTCCGGTGACGGCCCTGGCGCTGGCCGTGGGCTTCGTACGGCGGCGCCGGGACCCGCTGACCACGTCCTGGACGGCGTACGGACCGGGCCTGGCGGCGGCCCTGCTGCCGAGCACGGCCGCGGTGTGGGGCGACCCGCACTGGGTGCGGCCGCTCCTGCTGGGCGGGGCCGCCCTCGTGGTGACCCTGGCCGGGGCCCGGCGCCGGCTGCGGGCACCGCTGCTGCTGGGCGGGGCGACGCTGGTGGCGGTGGCGGGGCACGAGCTCACCCCGTACGTGGTGCAGGTCGTGGACGCGCTGCCCCGCTGGCTGCCGCCGGCGCTGGCCGGCGTGCTGCTGCTGGCGGTGGGGGCGACCTACGAGAAGCGGCTGCGGGACGCGCGGCGGCTCCGGGAGGCGATCGGCCGGCTGACGTAGCCGACGGGGCGTCGGGCCCGGCCGGGGCGGGCCGGGGCGGGCTCCGCGGCAGACGGTGAGCGGAGCGCCGACGGGGGAACGCCAGAGGCCCGGAGACTGTGAAAGTCTCCGGGCCTCTGGTCCGGGTGGGCGATACTGGGTTCGAACCAGTGACCCCTTCGGTGTGAACGAAGTGCTCTCCCACTGAGCTAATCGCCCGGACGCACCGCAAACATTACCGCATGTCAGCGGTGCTCTCCGCCACGGGCGGGCGCGCTCACTGGTCCTTGATGTTCCAGGGCAGGACCATCCCGTACTTCCACAGGTAGAAGCCGATCAGGACGCCCGCGATCGCGAGGCCGACGCTGGTCAGGATGATGTTGCGGCGGCGGACCTTGGGGTCCAGGGCCTTCTGCGCGGCCTCGCTGACCTTGCGCTTGGTCCAGCGCAGGGCGAGGTGCGCCCAGGCGAACTCCGTGGCCCAGATCGCGAGACCCGCGAAGATCGCGACCCAGCCCGGGCCGGGCAGGACCAGCATCGCGATTCCCGCGCCGATGACGGCCAGGCCCACGACGAAGACCCCGACCTGCCAGCTCAGGTGCAGCCCCCGGCGGGCCTTGACGAAGGCCGGCGCCTTGGAGACGTGCGGCGCCTCGTGCTCGGCGCCGGAATCCCCGGTCCGGCTGTCGGCCGGACCCTTGGCGGACTCGTTGGCGGACTCGTTGGTCTCGCGGTCACTCCCCGTGTTCATGGGTCGAATCTACCCCGAGCTCGCAGCACACGTGAATGGTCGTTTGGATCCGCCGTCCGAGGGACCCAGAGGTCCGCAAAACGGTCAGAGGGGTTTACAACGGCACCGTAGGTGGCATGTCGATTTCGCCGACGTGCGAATCCCCGAGCGCACACTGAGCGAAAGGCCCTGGCGCTTATGAACACCACGGTCAGCTGCGAGCTGCACCTGCGCCTCGTTGTGTCGAGCGAGTCCTCACTGCCTGTTCCCGCGGGCCTGCGGTATGACACGGCCGATCCCTACGCCGTGCACGCCACCTTCCACACCGGCGCCGAGGAGACGGTCGAATGGGTATTCGCCCGCGACCTCCTCGCCGAGGGCCTTCACCGGCCCACCGGTACCGGCGACGTCCGCGTCTGGCCGTCCCGTAGCCACGGTCAGGGGGTGGTCTGCATCGCCCTGAGCTCACCGGAGGGAGAAGCACTGCTCGAAGCACCCGCACGAGCACTCGAGTCGTTCCTCAAGCGGACGGACGCCGCGGTTCCACCAGGAACCGAGCACCGGCACTTCGACCTCGACAAGGAGCTCTCCCACATCCTGGCCGAATCCTGAGCCAGGCCTACGGAGCCAACCCTCTCCCGGCCCCGGCCGGGAGCCGTACGACACCGTCCGACTCGGGGCGACGGTGCGCGGCGGACAACCACATACGGACGTGCCGGCGCTGTCCCCGCGGGAGCCACCCGCAGGGACGGCGCCGGTGCGCTCGGGGGCGACCCGCTAGAGTCGGCCACCAGCGGCGGCGCAGACCGTCACCGCAGGCCCGGCCCCCGAGGGAGACCCCGTGCAGATCCCCCACGACACCCGTCGCGCGCTCGACGTCGTCGTCGCGCTGGTGAACACCTCGGCCGAGACGGACCATCCCGACGCGCTGGCGGACGTGAACGCGCTGCGCGCCTTCGTCCGCGAGTACGCGATCAGCGACGTCGGCGAGCTCGGTGCCCGCGACCTCGCGGGCGTGCGGACGGTGCGCGGAAAGTTCGCCCAGGTGTTCGCGGCGCCGAGCTCGCGGGCCGCCTCGGCGCTGATCAACGAACTGGTCGCGACGGCCGGGACCACCCCGCAGCTGACCGACCACGACGGCTACGACTGGCACGTCCACTACTTCGCGCCGGGCGCCTCGGTGGGCGACCACCTGGCGGCCGACGGCGGCATGGCGCTCGCCTTCATCGTGGTCTCGGGCGAGCAGGAGCGGCTGCGCCGCTGCGAGGCCCCGGACTGCCGACGGGCCTTCGTGGACCTGTCCCGCAACCGCTCCCGGCGCTACTGCGACAGCCGCACCTGCGGGAACCGGCTGCACGTCGCGGCCTACCGGGCCCGGCGCAAGTCGGAGCTGGGGACGGAGCCGGCCGCGGAGTCCGGTTCACAGCAGGAAGAGGTCGTGCACGGAGGCCAGCAGCAGCAGGCCGCCGATCACGGCTAGGAAGATCATCAGGGGCGGCTGGGAGAGCGCGAAGAGGCAGCCGCGCGGCTCCTCGGCAACGGGGGCGGTGGCCGGCGCGGGAACGGCCGACTCACCCTGCGATGTCTCGAGCATGTCGGGCCGATGATGGCGCAGGGCGCTCTCTGCCGGCGTTCAACACGCCAGATTCCACTCGCGAGTTCGCCGGATCCCGTCAGTTCAGGTGGTTCCGGCCTCAGATGCCGTGCTTCTTCAGGATCGCCTCGATGTCGGAGAAGTCCTCCCCGGGAGCGGCGGCCGGGGTCGGCCGCGGAGGGGTCGCGCCGCCGAGCGAGGGCGCGGAGGCGGCCGGGGCCACGGCGTCCCGGACCGGACGGCCCCGGGCGGCCTTCGGCTCCTTCGCCGGCTTCTCCCCCGCACCGGATCCGCGCCGTTCGATGGCGCGGGTGGTCATGAAGAGCAGCCAGGCCAGCCCGAGCACCCCGAACCCGATCCAGACGGTCGGCTTGAAGGCCAGCCCGGACAGCCACTGCACGACGCCCGTCATCACCAGACCGACGGGCACCAGCGAGTACGCCGCGATCCGCGTGGCCGCGAGGAAACGCTTGCGGTAGGCGGTCAGCGCGGCGATGCCCAGCCCGGCCGCGGACACCGCGGAGCAAATGGTCTCGGCAAGCATGCGGGGCCTCCAGGGGCGGTGCGGTCGATCGGACCCGGCCGGCGGGCCGGGCGTTCTGTCCCTATCCATCCTGCACCGGCGGCCACCGCGGCGGCCATGCCCGGAGTCCGCCCCGGCCGGATCTCCGGGACATCTCCGGGTCGCGCCTCCTCCCCAGGTCCCGGTCGATGGGCACCGGCACGGACTGGGAGACTGTCCACATGACCGATTCCGTGATCCTCGACGTCTGGTGCGAGCTCCAGTGCCCGGACTGCCACAGCGCCCTGGACGACGTACGCGCCCTGCGCGCCCGCTACGGCGACCGGCTGGACATCCGGCTGCGCCACTTCCCGCTGGAGAAGCACAAGCACGCCTTCGCCGCCGCCCAGGCCGCCGAGGAGGCCCTCGAGCAGGGCCAGGGCTGGCCGTACGTGGAGGCCGTACTCGCCCGCACGGCGGAGCTCGACAAGCGCGGCGAGGCCGTACTGGTCGATGTCGCGCGTGAACTCGGCCTGGACGCCGAGGAGTTCGACACCGCCCTGATCGACGGCCGGCACATCCTGATCGTGGACGCCGACCAGGCCGAGGGCAAGGCGATCGGCGTCACCGGCACCCCGACCTACGTGATCGACGGGCAGCGCCTCGACGGCGGCAAGAGCCAGGAGGGCCTGCGCGGGCGCATCGAGGAGATCGCCGACCGCCTCCTCGCCACGGACTAGACCAGGTCCTTGGCGTAGTTGCGGTGGGTCACTTCGTAGCCGAGGGACTCGTAGAGCCGCAGGGCCGGAGTGTTGTCGCTGAAGACGTGGAGCGCCAGCACCCGGTGGCCGGCCTCCAGGGCCGTGCGTTCCGCGAGGAGCATCAGGTCCCGGCCGCGGCCTCGGCCGCGGTGCTCCTCGGCGACCGCGACGTCGAAGACGTAGCACTCCTCGCCGCGCGGCGAGGTCCACAGGGTGCCGACCGGTACGCCGGCCGCCTCGAGGACGCGCAGGCAGACGCCCGGGGTGGCCGGTCCCTCAGGGAGCAGGGACGCGTGGTCGGCCGCCGACTTCGCGAGCGCGGCTTCCCGGGACATGCCCCGGTCGACCCACCCCCGCGCGTAATCGGCCCGCTTCTCGGCGATCCAGGACGCGTACTCGCCCTCGGTCATCGCGCGACCGGTGACCCCCTCGGACAGGGCGGGCGGCTCGGCCGGGAGATCCTTGGCCATGTTGCGGCTGTACTCGGCGTACCCCAGGGAGGCGGCCAGGCGCAGCCCGCCCGGCGAATCGGCCGGGACGCTGATCCGGACCCGTCGGCAGCCCCAGCCGCGCAGCACCTCCTCGGCGGCGAGCGCGGCCACGGTGGCGCGCCCGCGCCGGCGGTCGGGCTCGTCGACCTCGAGGTCGCGGATCTCGGCGACCGTCGGTCCGAAGGGAGTGTCCGAGGTGAGCAGCAGGGCGCCGACGCGCCTGCTGTTGACCCGGATCTCGTACGGGCGCGAGCGCGCGCCGCCGGTGCTCTGCTGAAGCGGCCCGCTCGGCCGCAGGGTGGTGGTCATCAGTCGAGTTCTACCCGCCCCACCGTCCGAATGACAGCGGATTTGCCGTCGTGGGCCGGGCTCCGGCCGGACCGGCGGCGCGGGCGGTCAGGACCGGGGGTCGCCGTCCTGTGCGGAGCGGACGTCGAAGAGGCGCATGGCCTCCGCCGTGACGGGGCCGGGGGCCGTGCCCAGCTCGCGCCCGTCGATCCGTACGACGGCCTGGACATCGCGCAGCGAGGAGGTCAGGAAGACTTCCTCGGCCCGTTCCAGCACGTCGAAGGGCAGGTCGGTCTCCTTGGCCCCGGACCACTCCGCGACGAGGGCGCGGGTGATGCCGTCGAGGCATCCGGAGGCGAGGGGCGGGGTGTGCAGTTCCCCGTCGAGGACGACGAACACGTTGGATCCGGTGCCTTCGCACAGGCGCCCGACGGTGTTGGCGAAGAGGGCCTCGGAGGCTCCGGCCCGGTGGGCGGCGGCCAGCGCGACCACGTTCTCGGCGTACGAGGTGGTCTTCAGCCCGGCCACGGCGGAGCGCTCGTTGCGCACCCAGGGCACGGTGACGACGGCCGTGGTGTCCGGACGGCGGGTGGATCCGGCGAAGGCGACGATCAGCGTCGGGCCGGCCTCTCCGCGGTCGGAGCCGAGCGGGGAGACGCCTCCGGTGTAGGTGACGCGCAGCCGGCCGAGGGGGAGCGGGTTGGCCTCCAGGACGGCCGCGCAGGCGCGGCGCACCTCGTCCTGGTCGGGATCCGGCAGGCCGAGGCCCCGGGCGGAGCGGGTCAGCCGCTCCAGGTGCCGGGTGAGCGCGAAGGCCTTGCCGTGCTCCGCCTTGAGGGTCTCGAAGACCCCGTCGCCGACGGTGAGGCCGTGGTCGAACACGGACACCCTCGCGTCGTCGGCGTCCCGCAGTGCTCCGTCGAGCCAGATCGTCACCGTACGGTCCTTCCGCTGTCGTTCGCGTACGCGTCGTTCGCCCCCGACGCTACCCGCAGCAGGCGGGCCGCCTTGAGTTCGGTCTCCGCCCACTCCCGGTCGGGGTCGGAGCCCCAGGTGATCCCGGCGCCGGTGCCGAAGCACAGCCGGGGGCCGTCGGGGGTCCTGCGGTCGATCCAGAAGGTCCGGATGCCGACGGCGAGCTCGGCGGTGCCGCGGTCGGCGTCCACCCAGCCGATGCCGCCGCAGTAGGGGCCGCGCGGGGCGGTCTCCAGGGCTTCGATGATCCGCAGCGCGGAGGACTTGGGGGCGCCGGTGACCGAGCCGGGCGGGAAGGTGGCGGCGAGCAGCTCGGGCCAGCCCGCGCCGTCGGCGAGTTCGCCGGCGACGGTGGAGACGAGGTGGACCAGTCCCGGGTGCTCTTCCAGGGCGCACAGCTCGGGGACGGTGACGGATCCGGTGGCGCAGACCCGGCCGAGGTCGTTGCGCACGAGGTCCACGATCATCACGTTCTCGGCGTGGTCCTTGGGCAGCAGGTCGGCGGCGGTGCGGCCGGTGCCCTTGATCGGGCCGGACTCGACGCGGCGGCCGGAGCGGCGCAGGTAGAGCTCGGGGGAGGCGGTGGCGATCTCCACTCCGTGGGCCGGGAGGCGAATCGTTCCTGCGTAGGGCGCCGGGTTGCCGCGCGCGAGCAGCGCGGTCAGGGCGTCCACGTCGGCGCCGCCACCCGGACCGGGCCCCTCGGGCAGCGGCGCGGACATCACGCGGCAGAGGTTGGCCTGGTAGACCTCGCCCGCCTCGATGTGTTCGCGGATGCGCCGCACGCCGGCGACGTACGCGTCACGGCCGAGCGAGGAGGTCCACCGGTCGCTGTCGGGGCCGCGCCAGGCCCCGGGGACGGGCGCGGGAACCGGGTCGGGGCGCACGTCCCCGAAGCGCGCGCAGACGAGACGGCCTTCGAAATCGGCGGTCACCGCCCAGAAGCCGGCGGAGTCGAGGGCACCGGGATCACTGGTGACGTCGCGGAGATCGGTCGCGAGGAGGCCGCCGAAGCGGGCGAGGGGAGGCAGGTCGTGCACGGCTGCGAGTCTATGACCGGTGAGCCGGTGGCGCCGGGGAGGCATCTGCCGGGTGACCGTTGGTGACCGAGCGGCAGCACGCTGCGGAAACGCGTTTTTGAGCTGGCCCGGGAATCCGCTAGAGTTCAACTCGTCGCCAGGGAGCGAAGGGGGAAAACCCCGGAGCGAACACGGCGACCTGCGGACGTAGCTCAGTTGGTAGAGCACCACCTTGCCAAGGTGGATGTCGCGAGTTCGAGTCTCGTCGTCCGCTCTGAGGTGGGGGATCATCTTCCCGAGGACCCCCTGCTTGCTCCTGGTGGAGTGGCCGAGAGGCGAGGCAACGGCCTGCAAAGCCGTCTACACGGGTTCAAATCCCGTCTCCACCTCCAAGGACGATTAGCTCAGCGGGAGAGCGCTTCCCTGACACGGAAGAGGTCACTGGTTCAATCCCAGTATCGTCCACTGGTCCGCAAGGATCCCCGCGCGATTAGCTCAGCGGGAGAGCGCTTCCCTGACACGGAAGAGGTCACTGGTTCAATCCCAGTATCGCGCACGCAGCACCGGCACCATTTGCATGATCTGCTTGACCTGCGGCTTCACGGCCGTCCCGCGCGATTAGCTCAGCGGGAGAGCGCTTCCCTGACACGGAAGAGGTCACTGGTTCAATCCCAGTATCGCGCACCACCATCCGGGAGCCCCGGCCGATACCACGGCCGGGGCTTCCGGCGTGTGCGTCCGTGAGCGCCTGCCGTCCCGTCCCGTCTCGCGTAGGACGGGTGCCCGCGCCCTCGCGGAGCCTCGGGGA
Source organism: Streptomyces sp. NPDC006544 (assembly GCF_040611715.1). Taxonomy (NCBI): domain Bacteria; kingdom Bacillati; phylum Actinomycetota; class Actinomycetes; order Kitasatosporales; family Streptomycetaceae; genus Streptomyces; species Streptomyces sp. NPDC006544. The sequence continues at coordinate 7,790 of NZ_JBEXOV010000039.1, forward strand.
GGGGTGGGGCGGGGCCCCGGTCGGTCGCGGGGCCCCGGCGGCGTCAGGACGAGAAGAGCATCCGGCCGAAGCCGCCCTTGTGGTGGCCGCGCCCGTGCCCGTGGCCGTAGCCGCCGTGCTGCGGGGCGCCCCAGGCGGGTGCGGGGGCCGCGTGCTGGGCCGGGTAGGGAGCCGGGGCCGGCGGCGCGGCGGGCGGCGGGACCTGGCCGTACTGGGCGGTGTACTGGGACTCCAGGCGGGTCAGCGCCTCGAGCTCGCCGTAGTCGAGGAAGATGCCGCGGCAGCCGCTGCACTGCTCTATCTGGACACCGTTGCGGTTGTAGGTGTGCATCATCGCGTGACACTTCGGACACTGCATGACCGGATCATCTCCTCGCCGTCTGGGTGGACACCGGATGCGTACCCGGTGGCGTGAGGCTCACCCTACGACGGAGCACCCCGCTCCAAGTCGGGCGGGAGGGAGGCAATTCGGGCACAGCAGTCCACCATCAGCCGCTCCACGTGGTCGAGTCGGCGGTGCTCCCGGGCCGCCTTGACCAGGGCCAGCGCGGCCGTCTGCACCGTGAGCGCGCGGGCGGCGACGTCGAGTTCAGGCCAGGGGTCGCTCCCGGGCGGACCGGCCGCGGGGCCGCCGGCGGCGCGGTAGGCGTCGAGGAAGCGCCGCCAGGTCTCCTCGTCCAGCACCCCGGCCGCGTACCAGGCCGCGGGCCGGGCGAGGTCCCACGCGGGCGCGCCGAGGCCGAGGTCGTCGACGTCGATGAGCCGCCACCCGCCACCCGGGCCCCGGACCAGCTGACCGAGGTGCAGGTCCCCGTGGCACAGCACCCCGCCCGCCGGCTGCGCCGCCTCTCCCCGGGCCCACGCGGGGAGCGTCGCGGCGGCGGCCCGCACGAGCCGTGCCCTCCGCGAGGCGTCGTAGGCGTCATGGGTGTCATGGGCGTCACGGGCGTCGCGGCTGTCGTAGGCACGAGGTACGCCTTGGCCCCCGGAGCCGGCGCGCGCAGGGCGGCCACCATGGACGTCGCCGGCCGCACGGGCGTCGTAAGCCTCGTGGGCCTGGCGGGTGTTGGGGGCGTCGTGGGCCTCACGGAGGCCACGGACGTCACGGACGTCGTGAGCCTCGCGGGCGTCGCGAGCCGCGCGGGCCTCCCAGGCTTCGTAGGCCTCGCGGACGCCCCGGGCTTCGCGGACGTCGCGGGCCTCGCGGACGTCGCGGGCATTGCGGGTGCCGCAGGTGTCACGGGCTTCGCGGGCGTCGTAGGCCTCACGGACGTCACGGGCCGCGCGGGCCTCCCCCGCGTCGTAAGCCTCACGGGCATTACGGGTGCCGCGGCCATCACGGGCCTCCGAGGCCTCGTAAGCCACACGGGGGTCGCGCCCCTCACGGACGTCACGGCCGTCGCAGGCCCCGCGGCCCTCATGGCCCTCGCCGGCGGAGGCGGCGGCCGCGGGCGGGTGCGCGGCGGCGAGTCGGCGGAGGGCGCGGGCGAGCTTGGCCGGTCCGCGCATCGGGGGTACCGGGGCCGGGAGGTGGTGGAGCGGGGTCCGGTGGAGACCCGCCAGGAGCTCCGCGGTCGCCTCCCAGGGCGCCTCCTCGGGGCGGTCCGGGGCGACCGGAGTGCCGTAGGGCCACAGGGAGACGGCCCGGTCCGCGACCCGGCCGAGCCCCGGACGCAGCGGCGGCAGCAGGATCCCGGACAGCGCCGCGTGCCCGGCGATCCGGATCCGTACCGCCAGCGCGTCGGGGTCGCTGTCCCCCGCGTGCGCCTTGGCCACCGTGTCCCCGCAGCGGACGACGGTCCCGTCGTCGCGCTCCGCGAGGAGGACGAACTGCGCCGAGCCCGCGTACGCGGCGAGCGCGGCCGCGCTCACTCGCTCCAGCGGAACCACCCCCCGGCGCCGTCGACGGGGACCGGGACGTCCGACGCCGGCCGGCCGTCGGAGGTGACGGGAGTCAGCCGCTCGGCGGTCGGGGCGCACACGACGCCGAAGCGCTCACCGACGGGTTCGTCGCCGATCTCCCCGGCCGTCGTCGCCCGGACGGCCTCCGGGCCGGGGCGGACCTGCTCGAAGGCCGGTCCCGGCGCGAAGCGGCCGTGCGGCCGGGGGAAGCCGGCGGACTCGCCCGCCCCCGGGCGCGGGCGGCCCTGCCGCACGAGACCTGGGACGCCGCCTTCCGGACCGGACCGCTCCACGACCACTCCCCCGCGTCCGCGCGCACCCCTGGCGGGTGCCCCTCGGGACGAGGGTACGGAATGCGGGGAACACGCGGCGGGCGGAAAGGCGCGCGGGCGTGAGAAAGGGTGCTGCGCGTCCGGCTCCCCAGCCGTACGCGCAGCACCCTTCACCTGCCGTCCGTCGGCCGCGCCCCCGTCCCCACGGGGTTCGGCCGGTGACAGTCCCGGCCCAGGCCGCTCTCCTGGGCCCGGGGCGCCGCTCAGCGCCCCAGCATCACGCTTACGGACGACGCCTGTGCCACCACCTGGTCGAAGCCTCCGAAGAGGAAGAGCAGGAGGGCGGCCAGGGGGAGCACCATCGCCGCCGCCACCAGGGGGTGGCGACGCCCGGACTCATGGCTGTTGAACGCGAATGCCTTGCGTCCCTGCCGTGCGATGTCCGCCATGGTCCTCTCCCTGTCGTCTGGCAGCGGCGGGCTTATGACCTCGGGGGACGAGTGCTCCACCCGCCGCTTGTCCTCAACACTAGGCGCGGCAAAGGGCCCTGGCCTCATGCCCTCGTACCCCTTGCCGGGCCTTCGGGAGGATGACGAGGCCACCTGGCGCGTACTCCCCTGGGTGGAGACGGGTCCCTCGTTCTGAGGGTCTTCCCGGAGGGGATCACCGGAGCGTGGTGACTTCTCTCACTTCCGTCACTCCCCGCACACACGCCTCCTCCGACCTGGCAGTCCCAAGATCAACCGCTCGGACCCGGCCCCCTCCCCCGGCAGCCGCCCGCCCTCACCTCGCCCGCGGACCCAATTCCCTTGAGGGCGGCGCCGTTTGACGGCCAAGCCCGCAACCGCACATGCGTCCGACCGGTGGTCTGAGGATCCCTCAAGTGGACCGCGCCGTACTGGCGATCGAATCTCCCGGCGAGGGCGCGGCCTCTGAGCGCGCATGCCGGATCGTCCGTAAGCTGTGCCACGTCAACAGGACGACCGGTCAGCGGGGTGGACATGGCGATGATGCGGCTCCGGCGCGAGGACCCGCGTGTCGTCGGCTCGTTCAGGCTGCACCGACGCCTCGGCGCCGGCGGCATGGGCGTCGTCTACCTGGGATCCGACCGGCGCGGCCAGCGCGTCGCGCTCAAGGTGATCCGGCCGGACCTGGCCGAGGACCAGGAGTTCCGCTCCCGCTTCGCCCGCGAGGTGTCCGCCGCCCGGCGAATCCGCGGCGGATGCACCGCGCGCCTGGTCGCCGCGGACCTGGAGGCGGAGCGCCCCTGGTTCGCCACGCAGTACGTGCCCGGCCCCTCCCTGCACGACAAGGTCGCCGAGGAGGGCCCGCTGACGGCCGCGCAGATCGCCGCCATCGGCGCCGCGCTCTCCGAAGGCCTGGTCGCCGTGCACGAGGCCGGGGTCGTCCACCGCGACCTCAAGCCCTCGAACATCCTTCTGTCACCCAAGGGCCCGCGCATCATCGACTTCGGCATCGCCTGGGCCACCGGTGCGAGCACCCTCACCCACGTGGGGACGGCCGTCGGCTCCCCCGGGTTCCTCGCCCCCGAGCAGGTGCGCGGAGCCGCCGTCACCCCCGCCACGGACGTGTTCTCGCTCGGTGCCACCCTCGCCTACGCGGCCACCGCCGACTCGCCCTTCGGACACGGGAGTTCCGAGGTCATGCTCTACCGCGTGGTGCACGAGGAGCCGCACCTCCACGGCGTGCCGGACGCCCTCGCGCCCCTCGTACAGGCCTGTCTGGCCAAGGACCCCGAGGACCGGCCGACCACGCTCCAGCTGTCGATGCGGCTCAAGGAGATCGCCTCCCGCGAGGCGCACGGGGTGGGCGAGACGCGTCCGCCGGCGCAGCGGGCCCGCACCGAACGGCCCACGGGCCGGCTCGCCGAGGGGTACGCGGACGAGCGCACGGAGCGGCGTACCGGCGGCCTCCCCACGCCCCAGCCCCAGGGACCGGGACCTGCCCAGGGCCGGTCCCACGGCGGTCAGGGCGGCACGGGACCGCAGAGCGGACAGGGGGGACCGCACTCGCGGCCCTCGTCCCCCCGCAACACCGGTTCGCGCGGACCCGGCTCCACCGCCGGGCGGACGGGCGGGCGCCCCGCGCCCCGTACGACGGGCACGGGCCGACGGCCGTCGCGGCCGGACCCGAAGCTGATGCGCCAACGGCTGGTCGTCTTCGTCGTGGTGACGCTGATCGTCGCGCTGGGCATCGCGCTCGCCCAGAAGCTCTGAGGGGTGCCCGGGCGGGCGCGCGGCCCCCGACCGGGCCCGCTCCCGCGGGCACACCCCGCCCGCCCGCGGCCTCGTGGGCCGAGGGGCGGCCGGGAGCCCTGTGCGGTGACCGGGAGGGTCCGCCGGTCACGAGACCAGCCGCTTACGGGCGGCCGCTCGCCACCGCGTAGAAGGCGACGGCAGCGGCCGCGCCCACGTTCAGCGAGTCCACTCCGTGCGCCATCGGGATCCGCACCCACTCGTCGGCGGCGACCAGCGCCTGCGTGGAGAGCCCGTCCCCCTCAGCGCCGAGCATCAGCGCGACCCGCTCCAGGTCCTGCGGGGCGGCCTCGTCGATCGGCGAGGCCTTCTGGTGCGGGGTCAGGGCGAGGAGCTTGAAGCCGGCCTCGCGCACCGAGTCCAGGCTCTTGGGCCACGCTTCCAGCCGGGCGTAGGGGACGGAGAACACCGCGCCCATGGAGACCTTGACGGAGCGCCGGTACAGCGGGTCCGCGCAGTCGGGCGACAGGAGCACCGCGTCCATGCCGAGGGCGGCGGCACTGCGGAAGATGGCACCGATGTTGGTGTGGTCGTTCACCGCCTCCATGACGACCACGCGCCGGGTGGTGGCGAGGAGGTCCTCGGCCGTCGGCAACGGCTTGCGCTGCATCGAGGCGAGGGCGCCGCGGTGCACGTGGTAGCCGGTGACGCGCTCGGCGAGCTCGGGGCTGACGGCGTAGACCGGGGCCGGGAGTTCGTCGATGACGTCGCGCATGACGTCGACCCACTTGGCGGAGAGCAGCATCGAGCGCATCTCGTAACCGGCGTCCTTGGCACGTCTGATCACCTTCTCGCCCTCGGCGATGAAGAGACCTTCCGCGGGCTCGCGCCTGCGCCGGAGTTCGACGTCGGTCAGGCCCGTGTAGTCGCGCAGGCGCGGGTCGTCGGGGTCCTCGACGGTGATGAGATCAGCCACAGGGTGATACTGCCTTGTCCTGGGTGCGGTGCCAACGGCTCCGCTCGGTTGTGGGGTCGTCCTACTCGGCCGCGGGCCGGTGCACCTTCACCACGTCGCCGATGACGATGACGGCCGGAGGGCGCACGTCCTGGGCCCGGACGGTCTCGCCGACGGTGGCCAGGGTGGCGTCCACGCGACGCTGGGAGGCGGTGGTCCCCTCCTGGATGACCGCGACCGCGGTGTCGGCGGAGCGGCCGTTGCGGACCAGCGCCTCGGCGATCAGGCCGATCTTGTCCACACCCATGAGGACGACCAGGGTGCCGGTGAGCTTCGCGAGCGAGGCCCAGTCCACGAGCGAGCGCGGGTCGTCGGGTCCGACGTGGCCGCTGACCACGGTGAACTCGTGGGCCACGCCCCGGTGGGTGACCGGGATGCCGGCCGCTCCGGGCACGGAGATCGAGCTGGAGATGCCGGGCACCACGGTGCAGGGGATCCCTGCCTCGGCGAGGGCCTGGAGCTCCTCCATGCCGCGCCCGAAGACGTACGGGTCGCCGCCCTTGAGCCGGACCACGGCCTTGCCCGCCTTGGCGTGCTCGATGAGGGCGTTGTTGATGGCCTCCTGGGCCATGAAACGGCCGTACGGGATCTTCGCGGCGTCGATGACCTCGACGTGCGGCGCGAGTTCGTCGAGGAGGTCACGGGGGCCGAGCCGGTCGGCGATGACCACGTCGGCCTCGGCGAGGAGCCGGCGGCCGCGAACCGTGATCAGGTCGGGGTCGCCGGGACCGCCGCCGACGAGGGAGACGCCGGGAGTGTGGTGGCGGTGGCGGGAGGCGACGAGCGAACCGTCGCGCAGGCCGTCGACCACGGCGTCGCGGACGGCGGCGGAGCGGCGCGGGTCGTTGCCGGTCAGGACGGCGACGGTGACTCCGTCCACGCGGCCGGTGGCCGGGGTCCAGGCGGTGGCCGCCTCGGCGTCGTCCGCGCGGACGCACCAGACGCGGCTGCGCTCCGCCTCGGCGGAGGCGGCGTCGTTGGCGGCCTCGTCGCGGGTGGCGACGAGCGCGTACCAGGCGTCGGTGAGGTCGCCGTCCTGGTAGCGGCGGCGCTCCCAGCGGATCTCGCCGGCCTCGGCCATGGCGTCCACGGAGGGGGTGGCCGAGGGCGAGATCAGGACGATGTCGGCGCCGGCCGCGATGAGGGCGGGGAGGCGGCGCTGGGCGACCTGGCCGCCGCCGACGACGACGACGCGGCGGCCCGCGAGTCGCAGGCCGACGGGGTACGCGGGGTGTTCAGCCATGGCGGTGCGGCTCCTGATGCGGCGGTCGTCGTGCTGTCTTGCCGCTGCGGCGTTGGAGCGGCGGGGGTGTGCCGAACGGCGGTGCGGTGTGCCGTGCGGCCCTGCGGTGCTGACGTGCGGTTTCTCGTGCGGGTCCACGATACGTCCCGCCCTGGGCGGGGGCACGGGCCGGGCCCTGCGGGCGGATTTCCCCGCCCCGGCCCCACCCCGCACCTCCCGTGGCGGCGAGGCGCGGCAGCGCCCGCGCGGGCTCTGCCCCGGGCCCGCGCCCCGGACGCGGAGTGACCGGACGTGGCCGGTGCCGGCGGCCGGGACGGCGCGCGGCGCCCTGCCGGCCCCGCCCGGCCCGGGGCGGACCCTCCGGAGGGAGGGCGTCGGCGGCGTCCCCCCGCAGAGCGGCCCACCGGGGCTACTTCTCCGTGACCCCGGCCGAGTCGAAGGTGGCGACCTCGTGCATCGCGCGGGCCGCGCTCTGGACCAGGGGGAGGGCCAGCAGCGCCCCCGTGCCCTCGCCCAGACGCAGGTCCAGGTCGACCAGCGGGCGCAGGCCCAGCTTGTTCAGGGCCGCGACGTGACCCGGCTCCGCGCTGCGGTGACCGGCGATGCAGGCGGAGAGGGACTCGGGGGCGATAGCACGGGCCACCAGGGCGGCCGCGCCCGCGCTCACGCCGTCCAGGATGACGGGCGTGCGCAGGGAGGCCCCGCCGAGCAGGAGGCCCACGATCGCCGCGTGCTCCAGACCGCCGACGGCCGCCAGGACACCGATCGGGTCCGCGGGGTCGGGCTGGTGGAGGTCCAGGGCGCGGCGGACGACCTCGACCTTGCGGGCGTGGGTCTCGTCGTTGATGCCCGTGCCGCGGCCGGTCACCTCGACCGGGTCGACGCCGGTGAAGACCGAGATCAGGGCCGCGGACACGGTGGTGTTCGCGATGCCCATCTCGCCGGTCAGCAACGCCTTGTTGCCGGCCGCGACCAGGTCGCGGGCGGTCTCGATGCCCACCTCGATGGCGGCGACGGCCTCTTCGCGGGTCATCGCGGGGCCGACGGAGAGGTCGGCCGTGCCGGGCCGGACCTTGCGGGGCAGGAGGCCCGGCGTGGCCGGGAGGTCCCCGGCGACGCCGACGTCGATGACGCAGACCTCGGCCCCCACCTGGTTGGCGAACGCGTTGCAGACCGCGCCGCCGCCCAGGAAGTTGGCCACCATCTGCGTGGTGACCTCCTGGGGCCACGGGGTGACGCCCTGGGCGTGCACCCCGTGGTCGCCCGCGAAGATCGCGACGGCGGCCGGCTCCGGGATCGGCGGCGGGCAGACCCGCGAGAGGCCGGACAGCTGGGCCGAGATGATTTCGAGCATGCCCAGTGCCCCGGCGGGCTTGGTCATGCGCTTCTGCCGCTCCCAGGCCTCGCCGAGCGCCTTCGCGTCGAGCGGGCGGATGCTGGCGACCGTCTCCGAGAGCAGGTCGTGCGGCTCCTCGCCGGGCAGCGCGCGGCGCCCGTACGTCTCCTCGTGCACGACCCAGGAGAGGGGGCGGCGCTGGGACCAGCCGGCCTGCGCGAGCTCGGGCTCCTCGGGGAACTCGTCCACGTAGCCGACGCACAGGTACGCGACGACCTCCAGGTGCTCCGGCAGGCCGAGCGCGCGGACCATCTCGCGCTCGTCGAAGAAGCTGACCCAGCCGACGCCGAGGCCTTCGGCGCGCGCGGCGAGCCAGAGGTTCTCGACGGCGAGGGCCGAGGAGTACGGGGCCATCTGCGGCTGGGTGTGCCGGCCCAGGGTGTGGCGGCCGCCCCGGGTGGGGTCGGCGGTGACCACGATGTTCACCGGGGTGTCGAGGATGGCCTCGATCTTGAGTTCCTTGAACTGCTTGGCCCGGCCCTTGGGCAGCGACTTCGCGTAGGCCTCGCGCTGGTGCTCGGCGAGTTCGTGCATCGTCCGGCGGGTCTCGGCGGACTTGATGACGACGAAGTCCCACGGCTGGGAGTGGCCGACGCTGGGCGCGGTGTGGGCCGCCTCCAGGACGCGGAGCAGCACCTCGTGCGGGATCGGGTCGGTGCGGAAGCCCTTGCGGATGTCGCGGCGCTCGCGCATGACGCGCAGGACCGCCTCGCGTTCGGCGTCCGCGTACGCGGGGGCCGGCTCGGTGGCCGCGGTCTCCGGCTCGGCCTCGGGGGCGGCCGGGGCGACGGGCGCGGGTTCGGGCGCGGGTTCGGGCGCGGTGTCGGGCTGCGCCTCGGGCTCCGCCGCTACGTCGTGCTGCGGCGCGGCGGCGACCGGAGCGGGCTCGGGGGCCACCACGGGCTCCGGCTCGGGCTCGGGCTGCGCCTCGGCGGCCTGCACCACCGTTTCTGCGGGCTGCGGCTCGGGCGCGACCTCGGTCACGAGGGGTTCCGGCTCGGGCGCGGGGGCCACCGCGGCCTCGGCCGGGGCCGCTTCGGGCGCGGGCACGGCGGGGGCCGGCTCCACCATCACGGGCTCCGCCACCACGGGCTCCGGCGCGAGGGCGACCGGCTCGAGCTCGACGGGCACGGAAGCGAGCGGCTCGGGCGTGAGCGGCTCGGCCGCCGCCTCCGCCGGTACGGGCTCGGACCGCACCGCGAGCTCGGGCTCGGGCTGCACCACGGGCTCGGGCTCGGGCTGCGGCTCGGAGGCCACCGCCGCCTCGGCCACCGGCTCGGCCGCGGCGACCGGCTCGGCCACCACGGGGGCCGCGGCCGCCGGCGCCGTTTCCGCGGCGGGCTCCACCGCCCACGGGGTCCCGGCCTGCGCGGGGATCCCGACCGGCTGCGGCGCGGCCGGGGCGGCCTCCGCGTTCGGGATGTCCAGGTACTCGGGTCCGGTGGTCGGCGGGCCGGCCTGGCGCACCGGGATCGGCTGCGCGGGGGTGCTCGGCGCGGACACGGCCGGAGCCTGCGCGGGGGACGGCGCCGCGGCCGGACCCCGGTCCGCGAGGGACCGTACGACTCCCCCGTGGGCCTCGGGCACGGCCGGGCCCATGTGCAGCGGCCGCCGCACCGGGGTCTGGGCGGCGGAGAGGACCGGGGCAGGGGCCTGCGGGGCCACGTGGCTGCCGAGGTCCAGCGCGCCGGAGTCCCGGCCGCCCGCCTCGTGCGCGCCCGCGCCGTACGAGGCGTGGTCGGGGAAGGACGGCTCCGCGAAGGAGGGGTCCGCGAAGGCGGGCTGCGGGTAGCCGGCGGCCTCGAAGCCGTGCGGGGCCCCGGCGACGACCGGCTGGGGGTACTCGGGGGCCTGCTGCTGGTACCCGGCCGTGGCCGGCTGGTACTCGGTGTAGGAGCCGTCCCCGTACGCGGCGGGCTCGGGGAAGGCGGGCACCGGCGGGACGACCTGCGGGTCGCTCCACGCGCCCTGGCCGCTCGGCATCAGCAGCAGTTCCTCGTCCTCCAGCTCGGCGGGGTCGTCCACGAGGTCCTGGAAGGCGTAGCCCCCGGTGGCGGGGGACGGCGGGGCAACCGGGGCGGGGATGCCCTGCTGATCCACCATGCCCGTGCTGTCCGGGAGACCCTCGCCCGGAACCTGGCCGGTGTCAGTCATGCTTACCCCTCGCCCATCGGTGTCGCCTCTTCGATCGCCCGGCCCCCACGAGGCCGCCGAGCTCCGTTGCCGTGCCGGACCGCCGTCAGGCCTCTTCGCCTCACCGCGCCCGCACGACAACCAATAAGTATTGTCGTGCCCGTTCGCCACCGCGGCGGCCATTACCGCCACGGTCCTCTGTGGACTACGCCACGTCCCGTGTCCTGCCGGTACCGCATGCCCGGATCGTCGGGGCGGTGCGACGATCGGCCAGCCTACCCCGGGGTCGGGATCAGGTCCTGTCCGGGCGGTTGACGGGGCGTTCGGCGGACAGCAGGAACACCACGGAACGCTGCTGTTCGGTCCAGGTCCGGGTGTCCAGGCCGACGGACTGGAGGAGCGCGCACTCGACGGCGTACCCGCCTTCGGCGAGGACGCGGCCGATGGCCTCCGCCTCGTCGCGCGTGGAGGCGTGGCTGACGATCCGTTCGGGGCGGCGGTCGGCCACGGCGGCGACGACCTCGGGTCCCCCGCCGCCGACGCGGACCACGTCGGGCTCGGGCAGGGTCTCCAGTACGTGCGGGGCGCGGCCGGTGACGACTTGGAGCTGTACGCCCCTGGCGCGGGCGGCGGTGACGGCGCGTTCGCAGGCGTGCCGGTCGGCGTCGACGGCGATGACGGCGGCTCCGAGGGCCGCGGCGTCGACGGCGAGTGCTCCGGAGCCGGAGCCGATGTCCCAGACGAGGTCTCCGGTGCGCGGGCCGAGGCGGGCCAGCTGAGCGGCGCGCAGCTGCGCCGACTCCCCTTCTCCCACGTCGCTCTGCGGGCGGGCCCAGCCGCGGCCGGCGGTCTGGGCCGCGCTCTGGCCGAGGAGCCAGGCGGGGTCGGAGGCGGCGGCCTGGCCGCCGATGACGATGACGACGTTGGGGTCGCGCCAGCTGTGGTCGGCCGCCTTGTCGGAGGTGAGGACGGTGACCTGTTCCTTGTCGGTGCCCGGTTCCTCGCAGATGACGAAGGTCCGGTGGACGCCCTCGAGGAGCAGGGCGAGTTCGGCGGGGCCGGCTCCGGGCGAGGTGATGACGGCGACCTTGGGGTGGGCCCGGCAGACGTTGACGGCGCGGCGCAGGGTGCGGCTGTGGGCGACGACGACCTGGGCGTCGTCCCAGGGCATCCCGGCGCGGGCGAAGGCGGCGGCGACGGCGGAGACGGCCGGTACGACTTCGACTTCCAGGCCGTGTTCCGGGGCGCGCAGGGCGCGTACGACGCCGAAGAAGCCGGGGTCGCCGTCGGCGAGGACGACGGCTGTGCCGCGGTGGCCGGCGATCCGGCCGGCCGCGAGGGCAAGGCTGCCGAGGCGGATGCGTTCGGCGGCGGGCGGTACTTCGGGGAGGGCGAGGTGGTGGGCGGCGCCCGCCACGAGGGTGGCGGCGGAGAGCGCGGACCGGGCGGCCGCGGTCAGGGGGGAGCCGTCCCAGCCGATCACCGTGACCCGGTCGGCCATCGTCGTCAGTCTCCTGGTGTGGAGGGGTGCCTCCCAGCGGCGGCTGGGGAAGGGCGGAGCTTCGTCGGGGGGGGTGGGCACGGTGAGACTACCTGGTCATCGGGTCAGTTCCAGTCGGACGAGACCGCGTAGCCGCTCGCGTCGGACGGGCTGATCTCGTAGCCGTCGTACCCGCTCGAGCGGCCGTCCGAGAAGCCGTCGCCGTAGCCGTCGGCCTCGTCGTCGAGGTCCTCGGGGACCAGGCCCCAGACGATGAGGTCGCTGCGGCTGTCGGTCCAGGAACCGTCGGCGTTCTGGGTGCGCACTATGCAGGCGCTGCGCAGCACGCCTTCGCTGATGCAGCCGATCTTCTGGGCCACTTGCTGGGACGCGGTGTTGTCGGCCGCGGTGCGCAGTTCGAGGCGTTCGAAGCGCTGCTCGCGGAAGAGCCAGCGGGCCACGGCTCCGACGGACTCGCTGGCGTAGCCCTCGCCGCGGGCCCAGGGGGCGGTGACGTAGCCGACTTCGGCGGCGCGGGTGCGCCAGTTGGTGCCCTGCAGGTGGACGATGCCGACCAGGCGCTGGGTGAGGAACTCGGTGACGGCGAAGACGATGCCGCGGCCCTCGGTGCGCTCGGCGTGGGCCGTGCGGACGGCCCAGGTGACGGCGTCCGCGCGGGTGTAGGGGTGCGGGACCGAGGTCCAGGCGGTGACGTGCTCGTCGTTCATCATCGCGGTGAGCGCGGTGACGTCCTCTTCCTCGAAGGGGCGCAGCACCAGCCGGTCCGTGCTGATGGTGACGTCCGGGAAGGTGGTAGTCATGCGCAGCTCCATGCCTGAGACCGTGGTGCGACCGTGATGCGTTGCGACCGGGGTGCCGGACCGTTCATGCGGGACCGTTCGTGCGGGTCGTAGGCCACAGCATGCAGCATCGGCCCGGGGATGTGCAGGGCCGGGCTGCCCGGAAGCGGGCACGGCGGGGCCCCGTACACCGGTGGGGTGTACGGGGCCGGTCGGCACGACCGGATCGGGCCGGTCGGCCGGTCGCCCCGGGCGGGGCGGGCCGTTGGGTCAGGAGACGGGCTTGCCGAAGGCCGGGGTGACCGAGCCCTGGTACGTGTCCTCGATGAACTTCTTGACCTCGTCGGAGTTCAGGAGCTTCGCGAGCTTCTGGACCCGCGGGTCGTCCTGGTGGCCCTTCTTGACCGCGAGGATGTTGGCGTAGGGGTTGCCCTCGGCCTTCTCCAGCACGAGCGCGTCCTTGGCGGGGGCGAGCTTGGCCTCGATGGCGTAGTTGCCGTTGATGACGGCGGCGTCCACGTCGTTCAGGGCGCGCGGGACCGTGGCGGCCTCCAGCTCCTTGAACTCCAGACCCTTCTTGTCGGTGATGTCGGACAGCTTGGCGCCGGTTCCGACACCCTCCTTGAGGGTGATGAGCTGGTTCGAGGCGAGCAGCTGGAGCGCGCGGCCCTCGTTGGTGGGGTCGTTGGGGACGGCGACGGTCTGGCCGGCCTTGATGTCCGCGACGGACTTGACCTTCTTGGAGTAGAGGCCGAGCGGCTCCAGGTGCACGTTCACGACGGGCACGATGTCGGTGCCGTTCTTCTTGTTGAAGTCGTCGAGGTACGGGACGTGCTGGAAGTAGTTGGCGTCGACCTGGCCCTGCTGGGTGGCGGTGTTCGGCAGGACGTAGTCCGTGAACTCCTTCACCTCCAGCTTGAGGCCTTCCTTCGCCGCCAGGTTGTCCTTGACGAACTTCAGGATGTCGGCGTGCGGGGTCGGGGAGGCGGCGACGACGAGCGGCTTGCTCTCGTCGGTCTTGCCTCCGTCGGCCTTGGACGACGGGTCCGAGGAGCTGCCGCAGGCGCTCAGGGAGAGGGTGAGCGCGGCGGCGGTGGCGGCGAGGGCGGTGAGCTTGATGTTCTTACGCACGAAGAGTGCCTTTCTTGCTTTTGCTTCTTGCTCTTGCGGGGTGGTGGCCCAAGCACGACAAGTGCGGGCTTTCCGGGAAAGGAAGTTCGGATGCTGCGGGCCGGGCCGGGTCAGGCTGTCCGGCCCCGGCGCGCGAGGAGGCGTACCACGCCGTCACCGATGAGCTGGATCACCGTGACGAGCGCGATCAGGACGACGACGGTCGCGACCATGAAGCCGGTCTCGAAGCGCTGGAAGCCGTAGGTGATGGCCTTGGAGCCGAGGCCTTCGCCGCCGACCGCGCCGGCCATGGCGGAGTAGCCGATCAGGGTGATCACGGTGGTGGTGACGGCCGCGACCAGGGAGGGCAGGGACTGGGGCAGGAGCACCTTGCCGACCAGGGTCGGGATGCCGCCGCCCATGGACTCGACCGCTTCGACGAGTCCGTGGTCCACCTCGCGGACGGCGGTCTCGACGAGGCGCGCGAAGAAGGGGATGGCGCCGATGGCGAGCGGGACGATCATGGCGGTGGGGCCGATGAAGGTACCGACGATCGCCGTGGTGACCGGGATCAGGAAGATCAGCAGGATGATGAACGGCAGCGAGCGGCCGATGTTCACGATCACGCCGAGGACCTTGTTGACCGGGCGGTTCTGGAGCAGGCCGCCCTGGTCGGTGAGGACCAGCAGGATGCCGACGGGCAGTCCGCCCAGCACGGTGACCAGGGTGGACCACAGCACCATGTAGAGGGTGTCGAACGTGCCCTGGGTGAGCAGCGGCTGCATTTCGGACCAGGTCACTTGGCACCGTCCTCGAGCAGCGCGGCGAGCTCGCCGTCCACGTCCGCCCCGCCGTCGGCCTCGGCCGCTTCCACGACGTCCACCTGCAGGCCCTGCTCGCGCAGGAATCCGACGGGCACGACGTTGTCCTCGTAGCGGCCGGGCAGTTCGATGCGCATGCGGCCGACCTGACGGCCCGCGACGGTGTCCATCGCGGCGCCGAGGATCGAGATGTCGATGTTGTAGGTGCGGGCCAGCTGGGAGATGACCGGCTTGGTCGCGGTCTCCCCGTGGAAGGTGACGTCGATGACCGTGTGCTCCTCTGTGGTCGCGGACCCGGTCAGGGGGAACAGTTCCCGGGCGAGCTCGGAGCCGGGGGTGGCCAGCAGCTCGCTCACGGTGCCGGACTCGACGATCCGGCCCTGCTTCATCAGGGCGGCCGAGTCGCAGACGGACTTGACCACGTCCATCTCGTGCGTGATGAGCAGGACGGTCAGGCCGAGCTGGCGGTTGAGGTCGCGCAGCAGCCGCAGGATCTGCCGGGTGGTCTCGGGGTCGAGGGCGCTGGTGGCCTCGTCGGAGAGCAGCACCTTCGGGTCGCCGGCCAGGGCGCGGGCTATGCCGACGCGCTGCTTCTGGCCGCCGGAGAGCTGGCCGGGGTAGGACTTGGCCTTGTCGGCGAGGCCGACGAGGTCGAGGAGTTCGGCCGCCTTGCGGGACCGCTCGCGGCCGGAGACGCCGAGGATCTCGAGGGGCAGCTCGATGTTGCCCTGAACGGTGCGCGAGGACAGCAGGTTGAAGTGCTGGAAGACCATGCCGATGCGGCTGCGGGCCTCGCGGAGCTCCTTGCCGGCGCGGCGGCCGCTGCCGGCGAGTGCGGTGAGGTCGACCCCGTCGACGCTCACGCTGCCGGTGGTGGGGCGCTCCAGCAGGTTCACGCAGCGGATCAGGGAGGACTTGCCGGCGCCGCTCTGGCCGATGACTCCGTAGACCTCGCCCTCGCGGACGTGCAGGTCGACGCCGTCCAGGGCGGTGACCTCGCGGCCACGGGACTGGTAGACCTTCGTGAGGCCCGATGTGGTGATCACAGGATTTCCGTCGCTGTCGAGTGCGCGGCGCAGCGGGTGCCGGGCACGGGGCAAACATCTGGGGACGCGATACGGCGTGAACCGTCGGAAAACGGCGGTTTCGGCGCATG
Organism: Streptomyces sp. NPDC006544; assembly: GCF_040611715.1. Lineage (NCBI taxonomy): Bacteria > Bacillati > Actinomycetota > Actinomycetes > Kitasatosporales > Streptomycetaceae > Streptomyces > Streptomyces sp. NPDC006544. Next base: position 23,334 of record NZ_JBEXOV010000039.1, read on the forward strand.
CGCGGGGCAGGAGCGATCCGGGTTCACACGAGGTGTGGCAGGCGGAGGAAGCTCGGCCGGTCTCGCTTCGGGGCGCGAGACTGCGGGAAGGGGCCCTCAGAAGGCGCACATTCGACACATACAACGAGCACCGGGCGTCATCGTCGCCTCGGTCGCAAGGGTGCGGCTGCTCGTCGTGGTCATGGACCTCAGTAAACCAGACGATCCCGGTCACCGATCAAAGTCGTCCGAATAGCGGACAGATTTCGACCGCATACCGGACGGGATCCCTCAGGTCCGATCACGCACGTCGATGGCCGGCGCATCGGGTCCGACCAGTGCGGACACGGCCGACAGGTCCTTCACGACCGCGTCCGCGCCGGGTTCGGCGGCCGGGTGCGTTGTGGCCAAGGCCACGGTGGTCCTCCCGGCGGCGCGGGCGGTGCACCCCCGGGGCTCACGTCTTGCGGTACGGCCCGGTGCGGGGGCGAGCGCGTCGGGTCTTTCGGCCCGTAATACCCTCGCTGCATGCTCGACGCCCTGACGCTCGCCATCGGCGTGGCCGCACTCGCCCTCGCCGCCTGGTGCGGTTTCGCCGCCTGGCGGGACCAGCCCACCAAGGACTGGCACTTCATCGGCATGGCGGTGGTGACCGTACTGGTCCTCGCGCAGCTGGTGGTCGGCCTGGTCCAGCTCGCGCGCGGCGAGAAGCCGGAACAGGGGACGGTGCTCTTCGTCGCCTACCTGGTGGGCGCCTTCGCCACCATCCCGGCCGCCGCGATGCTCTCCCTGAGCGAGCGGACGAAGTGGGGCTCCGTGACGGTGGCCGCGGGCGCGGTCGTCCTGGCCGTGCTCGAGGTACGGCTCTACGACATCTGGGGAAACAGCGGTGCCTGACACGGACACGGACACGGGCTCCACGACGCCCGCCGAGCGCAAGCGCCTGGTCACCGGGCCGGGGGTGCTGCTGGTCTGGCTCTACGGGGTGATCACCGTCGGCGCGGTCTCGCGCTCGGTCTACCAGATCTCCACCGAGTTCGACCGGGCGCCGCTCCCCTATTCGCTGTCCGCCGCGGCCGCCGCGGTCTACGTGTTCATCACGTACTCGCTGGTGCGCGGCGGGGAGACGGCCCGCAAGGCGGCGCTGATCTGCTGCGCCGCCGAGCTGACCGGCGTACTCGTCGTGGGCACCTGGACCCTGGTGCGGCCCGAGGCCTTCCCCGACGCGACCGTGTGGTCGGACTTCGGGATGGGCTACCTGTTCATCCCGGTGATCCTGCCGGTCACCGGGATGCTCTGGCTGCGCGCCAAGCGCTGAGCGGTGTGCGCCGGTATGCGCCGGCGCCTGCCGTCCGGGTCACCGGGCGCGTCCGAGCCGCCGGGCGCCCGAGCCGCCCGCCGTCTAAGCGCTGACCACGAAGTCGGTGGCCTCCTCGGCCTCCTTCTCCAGGATCACCAGGCGGACGCCGTCGGACGCGGTGCGCCCGCCGACCTGGGTGTAGCCGGCCTTGCGGTAGAGCCGCAGGTTCGACTCGCTCTTGTGGCCGGTGAGCAGCCGGAAGCGGGCGGTCCCGTCGTGGCCCGCGAGGACTTCCTCGACCGCGCGCAGCAGCCGGGCGCCGAGCCCGTGGCCCTGGAGCCTCGGGTGGACGCAGAGCTTGGCGATCTTGCCGGTGCCCTCGTCGTCGACGTTGCCGCGCACGGCCCCGACGATCTCGTCGCCGAGCCGGGCCACGAGGACGGTGTCCGCCGCGAGTTCCGCCTTGAGGGAGTCCAGGGACTGGGTGAGCGGCTGGATGCGGTAGTTGCCGTACAGCTCGGCCTCGCTCTGGAACGCCAGATACTGCAGTTTGATGATCTGCTCGGCATCCTCGGCAGCTGCCGCCGAAATGGTCACGCTCATGCCCATGTGCGCATGCCTCCCGCTCACCTGGTGGCCCTGTGGTCTACCGCTCCATTCCCCGCAGGGCGGGAGCCGCAACCTCTACGGCCAGCATTCTGCGCAGACATCCCAGGCATCGGGAACGGACGGGCCCCAAACTTCCTTGTGAGATACCCAACTCTCCTGCGATTTCACGGTAAGTGAGGTCCCTGGGCGAAAGAAGTGCCCTCATGAGCTCCGGACACCGTCCGGGCAACCGGGCGACCGCCGATCGCAGGGCCCGGTGCTCCTCGCCGTGCAGGAGGGCGTCTTCCGGTTCCGCGCCCGTACCGCCGCCGCTCCCGGTACCGGCCGGGGACCCGGACCCGGATCCGGCCGCGGGGCCGTCGTACGGCACCTCGCGCCGGGCCCTGCGGCGCGCCCGGCGGGCCTCCGAGCGCACCGCCCGGCGCAGCCAGCCGGCGGGGTCCGCCGGGGTGCGGTGGTCTTCCAGCAGCCTGACCCAGACGGCTTGTTCGAGGTCGGCGGCGTCCACCCCGGTGCCCGCGGCCTCCGCCGACGCCTCGGCGGAGAGCAGCGGGCGGAGCTTGTCAAAGAGGTCAGCCTTCAGCAGGTCCATGCCGGGCGGGACGCGAAGGCGGACCCGGGCGGTTTCCCCGCTGGGCGCGGCCCACTCGTACGGGGAGCCCGGGCTACGGGTTGACGCCCCGTCCGGGCCGGAAGGCCTCGGCCGCGAGGAGTCCGGTGTCGGCCTGGTCCGTGAAGATGCCGTCGATGCCCTGTTCGAAGTACTTCGTGAAGGCGCCGAAGGCATCGCCGTACGCCGCCGGGTCGGTGCCCCTGCGGTATTCGGCCGGCAGGAAGGTGTTCTCGTTGCGCGCGGTGTAGGGGTGCAGGATCAGCCCCTTCGCGTGGGCGTCCCTGACCAGCGTGGTCGGGGCGCCGAGCTTGCCCGCGGCGTCGCGCGGCAGGATCAGGTCCATGGTCGGCCCGATGCCCTGGGCGAAGCCGGCGATCCACTTCAGCCCCTCCGGCTTGACCAGATCGGCGACCGTACGGGGGTCCTTGGCCAGCTCGAGGTCCCAGGGGCGGGTGTTCGCCGCGGAGAGGAGGACCACCCGCGGGGCGGAGACCAGCCGGGAGAGCCGCTGGATGCTGGAGGGCTCGAAGGACTGCAGGAACAGCGGGGCGCCGCGTTCGGCGCGCCCGTAGCGGCGCAGCAGCTTGGCCAGAGGCTCCTCCAGGCCCAGTCCGAGGGACCGGAAGTAGCTGGGGTGTTTGGTCTCGACGTGGAGCCAGACGCGCTTGCCGCGGCGCCCGCCCTCGTGGTCCGCCCAGCGCAGCACCTCCTCGAAGGTGGGGACGTCCCAGCGGCCGTCGTAGAGCGTGTTGCGCTGGCGGACGGCGGGGATACGTTCCTTCGCGCGCAGCGTCTTCAGTTCGGCGAGGGTGAAGTCCTCGGTGAACCAGCCGGTGACGGCGACCCCGTCGACCGCCTTGGTGGTCCTGCGGGCGGCGAACTCGGTGTGGTCGGCGACGTCGGTCGTCCCGCCGATCTCGTTCTCGTGGCGGCACACCAGGTGGCCGTCCTTGGTGGGGACGAGGTCCTGTTCGATCACGTCGGCGCCGAGGTCGAGCGCGAGCTGGTAGGAGCCGAGCGTGTGCTCGGGCCGGTAGCCGCTGGCTCCCCGGTGTCCGATGACCGTCGGCACGGGCAGGTCCCGGTAGCCGCCACCGCGGCCGCTCTCGGCCGCCGCCGCGGATCCGGCCCCCGCCGTCAGTCCCACCGCCGCGCCGCCCGCCGCCAGGGCGGCCGCCCCCAGTACCGTGCGTCGCGCTGTCCCACCCTGCGTCATATGCGCTTCTCCCCGTCCGAGACGAGCCAGGTCACCGGAATCTCCGGATCCTGCGGCCCGAAATCCGCGTGCCGATGGTAGGCAGGGGTTAATGTCCGGAGGGGGTGCGCGGACGGAACATGGCGGAAACGTGCGTCAACACTGCGTATCCACCTCGTGAACCCGATGTGCGATCAGAGCTGACCCGCGAGTATCGTCCTCACCTGCACTACCGCCACGTGGTGGGTGCACGAATTCGCTTTTCGATGCCGGAGGGCCCCACGTTGTTCCGTACTGCGCTCATCAAAGCCACCGTCGGACCCGTCATGCGCCTGATGTTCCGCACCCGCGTGGAGGGCATCGAGAACATCCCGGGCACCGGACCGGTGATTCTGGCGGGCAACCACCTCACCTTCATCGACTCGATGATCCTGCCCCTGGTGTGCGACCGCACGGTCCACTTCATCGGCAAGGACGAGTACGTGACGGGCAAGGGCGTCAAGGGCCGGGCCATGGCCTGGTTCTTCACCGGCGCCGGCATGATCCCCGTCGACCGCGACGGGGCCAACGGCGGCGTCGCCGCCCTGATGACCGGCCGCCGGATCCTCGACGAGGGCAAGATCTTCGGCATCTACCCCGAGGGCACCCGCTCCCCCGACGGCCGCCTCTACCGCGGCCGCACCGGCATCGCCCGCCTGACGCTGATGACCGGCGCGCCCGTCGTCCCCTTCGCGATGATCGGCACCGACAAGCTCCAGCCCGGCGGCGCCGGCATGCCGCGCCCCGGCCGGGTCACCGTCCGGTTCGGCGAGCCGATGGAGTTCTCCCGCTACGAGGGCATGGACCGCGACCGCTACGTCCTGCGCGCCGTCACCGACTCGGTGATGGCCGAGGTGATGCGGCTCTCGGGCCAGGAGTACGTGGACATGTACGCGACGAAGGCCAAGGAAGCCGCGTAGCGCTCACTGCCGCCGGAGCGAGCGGCTGACACCCGCCGCGGTCGTCGTGGCGAGGATCCAGCCGGTCACGATCAGCAGGTACGACAGCCACTGGTGCCAGCCGCGCGGCGCGAAGGCCGATTCCTGGCCGAAGTCGATGATCGGCAGCATCAGGTCGATCGTGTAGAACAGCGGGTTGAATTCGGGGGCCTCCCCCGCCTTGAGCGCGCGCGGGTGGTCCAGCCAGAAGGCGATGGTCCCGGTCAGGAGCAGCGCCACCAGCCAGCCCGCCGCGCGCATCGGCCGGAAGCCGTATCCGACGGTGACGTCCTGCAGCTGACCCCAGACTTGGGCGGGCCGGGGCAGCGTACGGCGGTGGCGGCGCAGCTTGGCGAGCAGGACGGTCCGGGCGCCCGCCTCGTCCCCGGCCGTGCGGTAGGCCGCGGCGAGCTGCTCGTAGGCGTGGGGGAGGTAGCCCGCCTCCTCGCGTTCGAGAACGGGCAGCCGCTCGTCGGCGGGGACGTGCGGGCTGAGGGTGCGGTAGGTGAGCCCTTCGATGCGGATCCGCCGCGGCCAGGTCTCGGGCGCCATGTGCAGCAGGTCGAACTGCGAGCGCCGTAGGTTGATCGTGCCCTGGACGCACTCGCCGCCGCTGAGCCACATCTCGCCGATCGTGCAGCTGGAGGCGCGCAGGGCGACGCCGTCCGGATGGACCGTCCGCGCGTCGGCGAGGTAGAGCTGGCCGGGGATCCGGGAGCCGGTGAGGTTGAACATTCCCCTCGTCTCCAGCCCCCGGGCCCGCAGGTCGGTGCCGACGGTCAGGGTCTCGGCGTGCAGGGCCGTGCGCCCGGGGGCGAGGAGCCGGGCGTTGTTCAGGTTGATCTGGCCGCCGACGGTGGCTCCGTTGACGCGCGTCTGGCCGTGGACGGTGAGGTCCATGGCGATGACGTCGGTACCGATGTCGGCGTGGTTGAACTGGAGTGCCGCCTCCTGCCCCTCCTCGGCCGGGCCGGGCGTGCCGATGACCGCCTTCTGGAGGAAGAGTCCGCCGGCTATCCGGGCGCCGGCGAGCCGCACGGGCCCGCTGACGCGGCAGCAGGACAGCCTGAGCGCGGTGTCGACCGTGACGGTGGAGGCGGTCAGGCCGGGCAGCGCCGAGTCGCTCAGTGAGACGGCGCGCAACCGGGCCCCGTAGAGGACGGGTTTCCGTTCGAACCAGCAGGCCCGCAGCCGGATGGCGTGCTGGATGTCGGCGTACTTGAGGTTGAGCTTGCCGGTGATCCGGGCGCCCCTGACGTTCAGTCCGGGGACCAGTCCGTCGGCCGGGAGGTCGCGCAGCAGCAGGAAGGCCAGCACCTCGGCGCGCACGGTCCGGTCGGCTCCCCACGCGGCGCCGTCGGTGGCCTCCTCGTCGGGGGCCGCGCGGAAGTCGACGCCCTCCCCGAGGGGGAAGGCGTCCCATACGCGGCGCTCTGCCGGGGTCAAGGTGTTGATCTCCATCGCCGGGATGGTGACCCGCGTGCGGAGCGGCTGTCAACTTCTCGCCGGACGTAGTCCGTTGGCCGGACGTCCCGGACGTCCGGGGCGTCGGCCGCCACGCGGGGACATGGACGTCCGGGGGCGTGACGGGACGCCGCGGGGCGCCCGGGGTCCGTCAGTGCTCGATGCCGTCCTGGAGTTCCTGGCCCCTGAGCAGGAACCAGGCGGCCGCGGCGGTGGCCAGCAGGACGGCGGCGCCCACGCCGGAAGCCAGCCTCAGCCCGTCCACGAAGGCCTCCTGGGCGGCGCCGACCATCTGCTGGGCGGTCTGCGGATCCAGGGCCCTGGCCGCCTCGACGGCGCCGCCGAGGGATGCGTGGGCGGCGTCGGCGGCGGTGCCCGAGACGGAGGCCGGCGCGGTGAAGCTCTGGTAGACGCCGGTGACGACCGAGCCGAGCAGGGCGATGCCGAGGGCGGCGCCCAGTTCGTACGCGGTCTCGGAGACCGCCGAGGCCGAACCGGCCTGCTCCTTGGGCACGCTGGAGAGGATCACGTCGGCGGTGACGGTGAAGGAGAAGCCCGCGCCGAGGCCGACGACGAGCAGGGCGGCGCCGAGCAGCGGGTAGCCGGTCTCCTTGTGGATCACGGTGAGCGCGGCCAGGGCGACGCCGATGGCCGCGAGGCCTCCGGTGACGACGGCCCGCACTCCGTACTTGCGGGCGTAGTTGCCCGCGACCAGGCCGGTGACCACCGCGCCGACGGCGGCGGGCAGTTCGGCCAGGCCCGCCTCCAGCGGCTCGCGGCCCTGGACGAGCTGGAGGAACTGCGAGAGGAAGAAGACCAGTCCGGACAGGCCGAAGACGGTGAGCAGGTCGGCGAGGACCGCGCCCGAGAAGCCGCGGTGCTTGAAGAGCCGCATGTCGAGGAGGGGCGCGGCCAGGGTGAACTGGCGGCGTACGAAGGTGTAGAGCGCGCCCGCTCCGATGACGGCGGCGGCCCACACCTCCCAGCCCATGCCGTGGGTGGCGACCTCCTTGACGGCGTAGACGACGCCGATGATGCCGACGAGGGAGAGGCCGACGCTGAGCAGGTCCCAGGGACCGGCGACCGGGTTCTTCGACTCGGGCAGCAGCTTGATGCCGACGAGGACCAGGACGACCATCACGGGGAGGTTGATGAGGAAGACCGAACCCCACCAGAAGTGCTGGAGCAGGGCTCCGCCGACGACCGGGCCGACGGCCGCGCCCGCGGAGGCGGTGGCGCCCCAGATGCCGATGGCGAGGCTGCGCTCCTTGGGGTCGTGGAAGATGTTGCGGATCAGCGCGAGGGTGGACGGCATCAGGGTCGCGCCGGCCACGCCGAGCAGGGCCCGGGCGAGGATCATCATCTCGGGGCTGGTCGCGTAGGCGTTCAGGACGGAGACGGCGCCGAAGGCGGTCGCGCCGACGAGGAGGAGCTTCTTGCGGCCCATGCGGTCGCCGAGGGAGCCCATCGAGACGAGCAGGCCGGCGATGACGAAGGAGTAGATGTCGCCGATCCACAGCAGCTGGGTGCCGGACGGCTTGAGGTCTTCGCTGAGGGAAGGGGTGGCGAGACCGAGTACGGTGGCGTCGACGGCGACCAGCAGGACGGCCAGGACGAGCACGGAGAGGGCGATCCAGCGCCCGGGGTTCCTGCCCTCCGCCCCCTCCGTCCCCTTCGCCATGGTCAGCTGTTCGGTACGGCTCATTGCTCCACACTCCGTCGGGCGCCACCGAGCAGCAGCTCGATGATCATGTACTGAAAGTCCTTGGCCGCGACCCGGCCGTCCATGACGGCCCAGGCGCAGGTGCCGATGAGGCCGTAGAGGGCCTCGGTGAGCCAGGCGGGGCTCAGGTCGATCCGGATGTCGCCCTGCTGCTGGCCGCGCCGGAAGAGCGCGCTCACGCGGGCGTCGAGCCGGGCCCAGCCCTCGTTGACCTGGTCACCCTCGAAGAGCTGGTTCTCGGTGACCAGGAAGGCCAGCAGCTCGGCGTTGGGCTCCGCCTCGGCGACGAGGCGTTTGAGCGCGTCGACCGCCGTGCCCTCCTCGAGCCGGGCGTGGTCGAACGCCACCTCGAACTCCCGGATGCCGAGCTCTTCGAGCGCCCGTACGAGGGCGTCGCGCCCGGCGAAGTGCCGGTGGAGGGTCGCGCGGCCGATGCCCGCCGCCTTCGCGACCTCGTCCATCGTGGCGGTCGATTTGCGGGAGAGCAGGGCGGCGGCGGCGCGGAGCACCTGATCACGATCCATGGCCATGAGACAAGCATAACCCGAATGAGACGTGAATGTCTCAGCAATTTTAATGAACTGCCCCGGCGGGGCACGAAAGGAATCCTTCCGGCATGACGAGGACGAAGACGACCACGAAGCCGCTGCTCCTGATCGACGTGGACGGCCCGCTGAACCCCTACGCCGCCCAGCGTGAGCGCCGCCCGGAGGGATACGCCACCCACCGCATGCGACCGACGGGCTGGACGGAGGCGGAGAGCGCGAAGCCGCTGCGGGTCTGGCTGAATCCGGACCACGGCGCGGCGCTGCTCGCGCTCGCGGACGCGTACGAACTGGTGTGGGCGACCACCTGGAAGGACGAGGCCAACGACTGGATAGGCCCGCACCTGGGCCTGCCGAGGCTCCCGTACGTGGACTGGCCCCAGATGCACGGCCGGGCCCCGTACGGGACCTTCTGGAAGACCCAGTACGTCCTCGACTACGCGGGCGGGCGGCCCTTCGCCTGGATCGACGACGACATCACGGACGCGGACCGCGCGTACACGGACCAGCGCCACCCCGCGCACGCCCTGCTGCTCCGCGTCGACGAACGGATCGGCCTGCTCAGGGCCGACTTCGACACCCTCGCGCACTGGGCGGCACAGATCGCCTGACGGCGGCCGCGTCCGGCGTCGGACGCGCCGCAGGGGCGGTGGCGGCCTGTCGGCCGTCACCGCCCCTGCGGGGGACCGCGGTCCCGTCAGTGCTTGTGGGCCGCCCAGGCGTGCTGGATGACCAGGTCGGCCTTCAGCTCGGTGAGCTGGATCGCGACGGCCGACGGGGCGGTGCCGCCCCGGCCGTTGCGGGAGGCCAGCGCGCCCTTGACGTCGAGGACCGTGCGCACCTCGGGCGTCAGGTGCTCCGAGATCTTCGCGAACTGCTCGTCCGTGAGCTCGTCGAGCTCGATGCCGAGCCCCTCGCACTCCTTGACGCACCCGCCGGCCACCTCGTGCGCCACCCGGAACGGCACGCCCTGCTTGACCAGCCACTCGGCGATGTCGGTGGCGAGCGAGAAGCCCGCCGGGGCCAGCTCCTCCATCCGCTCCCGGTGGACCGTGAGCGTCGCCATCATCCCGGTGAAGGCGGGCAGCAGGACTTCCAGGGTGTCGCAGGAGTCGAAGACCGGCTCCTTGTCCTCCTGGAGGTCGCGGTTGTAGGCCAGGGGAAGGGCCTTGAGCGTGGCGAGCAGACCGGTCAGGTTGCCGATGAGGCGCCCCGACTTGCCGCGCGCCAGCTCCGCGATGTCCGGGTTCTTCTTCTGCGGCATGATCGACGAGCCGGTGGAGAAGGCGTCGTGCAGGGTCACGAAGGAGAACTCCTTCGTGTTCCAGATGATGATCTCCTCCGCGATCCGCGACAGGTTGATCCCGATCATCGCGGTGACGAAGGCGAACTCGGCGACGAAGTCGCGCGAGGCCGTGCCGTCGATCGAGTTGCCGACCGAGCCGCGCTCGAAGCCCAGGTCGGCGGCGACCGCCTCCGGGTCCAGGCCCAGCGAGGAACCCGCGAGGGCGCCCGAGCCGTACGGGGAGACCGCGGTCCGGGTGTCCCACTGGCGCAGCCGCTCCGCGTCCCGGGACAGGGACTGCACGTGGGCCAGTACGTGGTGGGCGAAGAGCACCGGCTGCGCGTGCTGCAGGTGGGTGCGGCCGGGCATGGCCACGTCGGCGTGCGCCTCGGCGAGACCGACCAGCGCGTCCTGGAGGTCGGCGATCAGACCTCCGACGATCCGGGCGTGGTCGCGCAGGTACATCCGGAAGAGGGTGGCGATCTGGTCGTTGCGCGACCGGCCGGCGCGCAGCTTGCCGCCGAGGTCGGCGCCGAGGCGCTCCAGCAGGCCCCGCTCCAGGGCGGTGTGGCAGTCCTCGTCGGCGAGGGTGCCGACGAAGGAGCCGTCCAGCACGTCGGCCTCGAGCTGGTCCAGGCCCGCGATCATGCGGCCGAGCTCGTCGGCCGTGAGCAGGCCCGCCTTGGCGAGCGCCCGGGCGTGGGCGCGGGAGCCGGCGATGTCGTACGGCGCGAGACGCCAGTCGAAGTGGACCGACGCGGACAGCTTCGCGAGGGCCTCGGCGGGACCGTCGGCGAACCGGGCGCCCCAGAGCCGGACGTCCCCACCGTTGTTGCTGCTCACAGCTACTGCTCCTCACAATGCATGACTTGGCTTTTCGGATGTGCGCCGGCCTCCCCGCCGCGGAGGAACGTGGAGGCCGTCTGTACAACGCGTGGGATCAGGCGAGGTCGCGCCGCGCCGCGATCTTCGAGGACAGGCCGAAGATCTCGATGAAGCCCTGGGCCTTCGACTGGTCGAAGGTGTCGCCCGAGTCGTAGGTCGCGAGGTTGAAGTCGTACAGCGACTCGTCGGACCTGCGGCCGGTGACGACGGCGCGGCCGCCGTGCAGGGTCATCCGGATGTCGCCGGTGACGTGCTGGCTGGCCTCGTTGACGAAGCCGTCCAGCGCCCGCTTCAGCGGGGAGAACCACAGGCCGTCGTAGACCATCTCGCCCCAGCGCTGCTCGACCTGCCGCTTGTAGCGGGCCAGTTCGCGCTCGACGGTGACGTTCTCCAGCTCCTGGTGCGCGGTGATCAGGGCGATGGCGCCCGGGGCCTCGTACACCTCGCGGGACTTGATGCCGACGAGGCGGTCCTCGACGATGTCGATCCGGCCGACGCCCTGGGCGCCGGCCCGCTCGTTGAGCTGCTGGATCGCCTGGAGCACGGTGACCGGCCTGCCGTCGACGGCGACCGGGACGCCGGCCTCGAAGGAGATGACGACCTCGTCGGCCGCGCGCGGCAGGGCCGGGTCGGCCGTGTACGCGTAGATGTCCTCGATCGGCGCGTTCCAGATGTCCTCCAGGAAGCCCGTCTCGACGGCGCGCCCGAAGACGTTCTGGTCGATGGAGTACGGGGACTTCTTGGTGGTGGCGATCGGCAGGTCGGCCCTCTCGGCGAAGGCGATGGCCTTGTCCCGGGTCATCGCGTAGTCGCGGACCGGGGCGATGCACGTGAGGTCGGGGCCGAGGGCGGCGATGCCGGCCTCGAAGCGCACCTGGTCGTTGCCCTTGCCGGTGCAGCCGTGGGCGACGGTCGACGCGCCGTGCTTGCGGGCGGCGGCCACGAGGTGCTTGACGATGACGGGCCGCGACAGGGCGGACACCAGCGGATAGCGGTCCATGTAGAGGGCGTTGGCCTTGATCGCCGGGAGGCAGTACTCGTCGGCGAACTCGTCCCTGGCGTCCGCGACCTCGGCCTCGACGGCTCCGCAGGCGAGCGCGCGCTTGCGGATGACGTCCAGGTCCTCGCCGCCCTGACCGACGTCCACGGCCACCGCGATGACCTCGGCGCCCGTCTCCTCGGCGATCCAGCCGATGGCGACGGAGGTGTCCAGGCCGCCTGAATAGGCGAGTACGACGCGCTCGGCCACGGGTTTCTCCTTACACGGTGCATCCGCCGTTACCTCAACAGCGATAGGCATAACTATGCATTGCTCCGTATGTTTCGTCAATGGAGTCCTCTACACACCGCTCTGACCAGCCCGAATATCAAGGGACACGCATGCCGGTCCCGCCTAGGGTGAGGAGCCGGAACATCAGGGGGGCCACATGGGCAGCAACCGGCAGCAGGACGCGGCCGCGGCACACGAGGCGGCGGAGAGCCTCCTGCACGGGCGGCAGCCGTCCCCGGACCTGCTCGCGGGGGCCGCCCCCGACCTGTGGACCGCCTTCGACCAGGCGGTACGGACCCTGCACACCCCCTGGTCCACCGGCCACGGCATCGAAGTACGCCTGTGCCACCCCGACGGCCGGATCCGCGAGGCCGCGCTCCGCGAGCCACAGGCCCCGCCCGAGCTGATCGCGATCCGGACCTCCGACTGGGTGCGGCCCGTACGGGAGCGCGCCCGGCGGGAACTGGACCGGGCCCTGGCCGCCGACCCGGCACGGACCCTGCAGGCACTGACCCCGCTCGCCGTACGGCTGGCGCGGCGCGAGCAGGGAGGCTGGCTGCGGGAGCGCTTCGAGGCCGCGCTCGCCGAGGACTCCACCCTCCTGGCCGAGCTGCTCCACAGCGCCGACCTGCCGGCCCGGCGGTTCGCGACCCGGCTCTGCCTGACGACGGGCGTGGCGACCGCACTGGCGGCGGGCGCGGGCCACGGCGGCCCCGGCGTGCGGGAGCTCGCGCGCCGGGCCGCCGTCGAACACGACCCCGTGACGGCCCTGCTGTGGAACGACGCGGCACTGGCCGCGCTCGCCGCCCACGGGCCGGACGACGAAGCCGTCGACACCCTCCTCGGCGCCCGCATCCCGCTGGTCCGCGCCGCCGGGGTCACCGCCCTGCGCCGGGCCGGGCGTGCCGCGCAGGCCCCCCGGTACCTCGCCGACCGCTCCGGGCTCGTACGGGCCTGCGCGCGCTGGCTGGTCACACAGGACGGCGCAGACCCGTACGCCCTGCTGCTGAGCACGCTGGTCAAGGCCCCCGGGCCGGTCTCCCCGTACGCGGTGGCCGGCTTCTGCGAATGCGCCGGGCGCCGGGACGCACCGCTGCTGCGCGGACTGCTGGACCATCCCGAGGGCGCGGTACGGGCCGCCGCGCTCACCGGGCTGCGCCGCTTGGACGCGGGCATCGAGGACGCGGTGCTCCTCGCGCTGCTGGAGGACCCCTCCGCGTCAGTGACCCGCGAGGCCTCGCTGAGCCTGCTCCCGGTGGCCGAGCGGCTCGACCCGGACCACCTCACCGGGCTCATCGCCCCCGAACGGCCCGTCCGCGTACGCCGCGCCGCCTACCGGCTGCTGCGCGGGCGGAGCGGGCCCTGGCCGCTGCGCGCCTCGGCGGCCCTGACGCGTGACCCCGACCCCCGGGTGCGCGATACGGCGCGGGCGATCGTACGCGGCTGGAACTGGCAGTCCTCGCTGCGCTCGGGTGACGCGGAGCGGGCGGAGCTGGCATCGCTGCTGACCCGGTCGGCGCACCTGTTCGACGACCACTCGCTGGCGGTGCGCCGCTCCCGACTCGGTCTCACGGACTGAAACCTCGGACCGGAGCGTGGGCGCGCAGGGCGATAATCGGGCCATGGGAACAGTTCACGACCGCATCGACGGCCGGCTCCGCACGTTCATCGAGGACCAGCCGGTCTTCTTCACCGCGACCGCGCCGCTCACCGGTGACGGGCACGTCAACCTCTCCCCCAAGGGCCGTGCCGGGACCCTCGTCGTCATCGACGAACAGACCCTTGCCTACCTGGACTTCGGCGGCAGCGGCGCCGAGACCATCGCGCACGTCCGCGAGAACGGCCGGATCACGCTGATGTGGTGCGCGTTCAGCGGGCCGCCGAACATCGTGCGCATCCACGGCAACGGCGAGGCCGTCTTCCGCGACGACCCGCGCTGGGAGGGGCTGATCGAGCTGTTCGGGGACGCCGACGGGCCCTCGGCGCGCGCGGTCATCGTCGTCAGGGCCCGCCGGATCACGGACGTGTGCGGCTTCGCCGTCCCCCTCATGGAATACCAGGGCGAGCGCACCCTCCACGCGGAGTACTTCGGCCGCAAGACGGACGAGGAGTTCAACGCGTACTGCGAGAAGAAGGAGTTCATCGGGGTGAGCCTCGACGGCCTGCCTGCGCTGCCGCTGCCCCTTCCGCCCCGTACCGTCTGACATGTGCTGCGTACCGCTGTCGCCCTCGCCTCACTGACCGTCACCGGCCTGCTGGCCCACGGCCCCCACGGCGGCCCCCCGCTGCCCGCCCGGCTCGCCGACACCGGCGGCGGCAGCCAGCTGATCACCGCCGTCGCCCCGGCGGCCGGTTCCACCACGGGCCGCCTGACCTGGTGGGACCGGCGGGCGGGGCACTGGTACGCGGCGGGCAGCGCGCCGGCCCGTTTCGGGGCGAACGGCCTGACCGAGGGGACGACCCGCACCCAGGGCACGAACACCACGCCGGCCGGCCTGTACGCGCTCCCGTACGCCTTCGGCATCGCCCCCGCGCCGGCCGGGACGGAGTACCGCTACCGGCGGGTGACTCCCGATTCCTGGTGGTGCCAGGACAACGCCTCCGCCGAGTACAACCGCTGGGTGGAGCCGCTGCCCGCCGACTGCGCTCCCGGCGAGGCCGAGCACATGACCTCGTACACGAAGCAGTACGCGCACGGCCTGCTCATCGCCTACAACTACGACCGGCCGGTACGGGGCCGGGGCGCGGGCATCTTCCTGCACGTCGACGGCAAGGGCGCCACGGCCGGCTGCGTCTCGGTCCCGGAGCGCGCCGTCCGGGCGGTCCTGCGCTGGGCGAACCCGCGCAGGCACCCGCACATCGCGATCGGTACGGAGTCGGGCGCGCTGGCCGTGACCCGTTACTGACCCGCGGTGCGGGCGGCTCCCCGCCGCCCCGCGCTCAGCTCTCCTTCTGCGCCAGCCGCAGCAGGTGGTCGGCCAGGGCCTGGCCGCCCGCCGGGTCGCGGCTGATCAGCATCAGCGTGTCGTCGCCGGCGATCGTGCCGAGGATGGCCTGGAGTTCGGCCTGGTCGATCGCCGAGGCGAGGAACTGGGCCGCACCGGGCGGGGTGCGCAGGACCACGAGGTTCGCGGAGGCCTCCGCCGAGATCAGCAGTTCCCCGGAGAGACGCCGCATGCGCTCCTCCTTCGCCGACTCGCCGAGCGGTGCCTGCGGGGTGCGGAAGCCGCCCTCGCTGGGGACCGCGTAGATCAGCTCGCCGCCCGTGTTGCGGATCTTCACCGCGCCGAGCTCGTCGAGGTCGCGGCTGAGCGTCGCCTGAGTGACGCTCAGCCCGTCGTCGGCGAGCAGCTTGGCCAGCTGGCTCTGGGAACGGACCGGCTGCCGGTTGAGGATGTCCACGATCCGGCGGTGGCGGGCGGTGCGGGTCTGCGGGACGGACTGGCCACCTCCGGACTCCGTCTGGGGGGACCCCCACGGCTCGTGTTCCTGCGCCTGACTCATCGTCGTCTCATTCCCCGATTGATCATCCGTCCACGTCCGCGGCGGCCTTCGCCGCGTCCAGTACGCCGGGCAGGGCCCGCAGGAACGCGTCCGCCTCGGCCTCGGAGAGCACGTACGGGGGCATGAGCCGTACGACGTCGGGGGCGGGCGCGTTGACCAGGAAGCCGGCGTCCTGGGCCGCGCGCTGCACCTGCGGTGCGAGCGGCCCGGTCAGCACGATACCCAGCAGAAGGCCCGCACCACGGACATGCGAGACGAGCGGGTGTGCGAATCCTTCGATTCCGTCGCGGAGCCGCTCGCCGCGCTCCTTGACCCGGGCGAGGAGCCCCTCGGCGGCGATGGTCTCGATGACGGCGAGGCCGGCGGCGCACGCGACGGGGTTGCCGCCGAAGGTGGTGCCGTGCTGGCCGGGCCGGAGCAGGTCGGCCGCGGGGCCGAAGGCGGCCAGGGCGCCGATCGGCAGACCGCCGCCGAGGCCCTTCGCGAGGGTGACGAGGTCGGGCTCGACGCCCTCGTGGGCCTGGTGTTCGAACCACTGGCCGCAGCGTCCGATACCGGTCTGCACCTCGTCGAGGACGAGGAGGGTGCCGGTGGCGCGGGTGATCTCCCGGGCGGCCGTCAGGTATCCGGCGGGCGGCACGACCACACCGTTCTCGCCCTGGATCGGCTCGATGATCACGAGCGCGGTCTCTTCGGTGACGGCGGACCGCAGGGCCTCCGCATCGCCGTACGGGACGTGCGTGACGTCTCCGGGCAGCGGCAGGAAGGGGTCCTGCTTCTGGGGCTGGCCGGTGAGCGCGAGGGCGCCCATGGTGCGGCCGTGGAAGCCGCCGTCGGTGGCGACCATACGGGTGCGTCCGGTCAGCCGGCCGATCTTGAAGGCGGCCTCGACGGCCTCGGCACCGGAGTTGCAGAAGAAGACCTTCCCGGGCCGGCCGAAGAGCTGGAGGAGCCGCTCGCCGAGCGCGATGACCGGCTCGGAGGCGTAGAGGTTGGAGACGTGGCCGAGGGTGGAGACCTGCGCGGTGACGGCTTCGACGATCGCCGGGTGGGCGTGGCCGAGGGCGTTGACCGCGATCCCCCCGACGAAGTCGGTGTACTGCTTGCCGTCGGCGTCCCACACCTGGGCGCCGGAGCCGCGTACGAGGGCCAGCGCGGGGGTGCCGTAGTTGTTGGTCAGTGCCCCCTTCCAGCGGTCGCCGTACTCCTGGTTGCCGGTGCTGGCGCTCACTACGCTCCCCCTTGCTGCTCGTCGGGCACGACCATCGTGCCGATCCCCTCGTCGGTGAAGATCTCCAGCAGGATCGAGTGCTGGACCCGCCCGTCGATGACCCGGGCGGTGGTCACGCCGTGGCGCACGGCGTGCAGGCAGCCCTCCATCTTGGGGACCATGCCGCTGGACAGCTCGGGCAGCAGCTTCTCCAGCTCGCTGACGGTGAGCCGGCTGATGACCTCGTCGCTGCTCGGCCAGTCCGCGTAGAGGCCCTCCACGTCGGTGAGGACCATCAGCGTCTCGGCGCCGAGCGCGGCGGCGAGCGCCGCGGCGGCCGTGTCGGCGTTCACGTTGTACACGTGGTGGTCGTCCGCGCTGCGCGCGATGGAGGAGATGACCGGGATCCGGCCGTCGGCCAGCAGGGCCTCGATCGCGCCGGTGTCGATGGCGGTGATCTCGCCGACCCGGCCGATGTCGACGAGCTCGCCGTCGATCTCCGGGGTGTGCTTGGTGGCGGTGATGGTGTGGGCGTCCTCGCCCGTCATGCCGACGGCGAGCGGCCCGTGCTGGTTGAGCAGGCCGACCAGCTCGCGCTGGACCTGCCCCGCCAGGACCATCCGTACGATGTCCATCGCCTCGGGCGTGGTGACGCGCAGGCCCGCCTTGAACTCGCTGACCAGGCCCTGCCGGTCCAGCTGGGCATTGATCTGCGGGCCGCCGCCGTGCACGACGACCGGCTTGAGGCCCGCCTGCCGCAGGAAGACCACGTCCTGGGCGAAGGCGGCCTTCAGGTCCTCGTCGATCATGGCGTTGCCGCCGAACTTGATGACGACGACCTTGCCGTTGTGGCGGGTCAGCCAGGGCAGTGCCTCGATGAGGATCTCGGCCTTGGGGAGCGCGGTGTGCTTGCGCGCGTTGCCGACGGCCCCGCTCATGACGAGTACGCGCTGTTCTCGTGGACGTACTCGGCCGTCAGGTCGTTGGCCCAGATGACCGCGGACTCGGAGCCGGTGGACAGGTCCGCGGTGATGCGGACCTCCCGGTCCTTCATCGACACCAGGTCGCGGTCCTCGCCGACGGAGCCGTTCTTGCAGACCCAGACGCCGTTGATGGCGACGTTCAGCCGGTCGGGGTCGAAGGCGGCCTTGGTCGTGCCGATCGCGGAGAGCACCCGGCCCCAGTTGGGGTCCTCTCCGTGGATGGCGCACTTGAGCAGGTTGTTGCGGGCGATGGACCGGCCGACCTCGACCGCGTCGTCCTCACTGGCCGCGCCGACGACCTCGATGCGGATGTCCTTGCTGGCGCCCTCGGCGTCGCCGATCAGCTGGCGGGCCAGGTCGTCGCAGACCGTGCGCACGGCTTCGGCGAACGCCTCGTACGCGGGCACCCGGCCGGACGCGCCGGAGGCGAGCAGCAGCACCGTGTCGTTGGTGGACATGCAGCCGTCGGAGTCGACCCGGTCGAAGGTGGTGCGGGTCGCGGAGCGCAGTGCCTTGTCGAGGGTGGCGCTGTCCAGGTCGGCATCGGTGGTGAGGACCACGAGCATCGTGGCCAGCCCCGGGGCGAGCATCCCCGCGCCCTTGGCCATGCCCCCGACGGTCCAGCCGTCCTGACTGACGGTGGCCGTCTTGTGCACGGTGTCGGTGGTCTTGATGGCGATGGCGGCGTCCTCGCCGCCGTCGGCGCTGAGCGCGGCGACCGCCGCGTCGATGCCGGGGAGCAGCTTGTCCATGGGGAGCGGGACGCCGATCAGGCCGGTGGAGGCGACGGCGACCTCGCCCGCGTTCACGTCCGCGCCGAGGGCCTCCGCGACCTTCTCGGCGGTGGCGTGGGTGTCCTGGAAGCCCTTGGGGCCGGTACAGGCGTTGGCGCCGCCGGAGTTCAGGACCACGGCGCTGACGGCGGCGCCGCGCAGGACCTGCTCGGACCAGTGGACGGGCGCGGCCTTGACACGGTTGGAGGTGAAGACCCCCGCGGCGGCCCGGCGCGGCCCGTCGTTGACGACGAGGGCGAGGTCCGGGTTGCCGTTCGCCTTGATTCCGGCGGCGATGCCCGCCGCGCTGAACCCCTGTGCTGCCGTGACCGTCACGGTGCGACTCCGATCGTGGAAAGACCCAGGCCCTCGTGGAGGCCGAGGGCGATGTTCATGCTCTGGACCGCGCCGCCGGCGGTGCCCTTGGTGAGGTTGTCGATGGCGCTGATCGCGATGATCCGCTGCGCTGCCTCGTCGTACGCGACCTGGATCTGAACGGCGTTGGAACCGTAGACGGACGCCGTCGCCGGCCACTGCCCCTCGGGCAGCAGGTGGACGAACGGCTCGTCCGCGTACGCCTTCTCGTAGGCGGCGCGCACCGCGTCGGCCGTGGTGCCGGGCAGCGCCTTGGCGGAGCAGGTGGCGAGGATGCCGCGGGCCATGGGGGCCAGCGTCGGCGTGAACGACACGGAGACCGGCTGTCCGGCGACGGGGCTGAGGTTCTGCACCATCTCGGGGGTGTGGCGGTGGCCGCCGCCGACCCCGTACGGGCTCATGGAGCCCATGACCTCGGAGCCGAGCAGGTGCGGCTTGAGCGCCTTGCCGGCTCCGGAGGTGCCGGTGGCGGCGACGATCACGGCCTCGGGCTCGGCGAGCTGCGCGGCGTAGGCCGGGTAGAGCGCGAGCGAGACGGCGGTCGGGTAGCAGCCGGGCACGGCGATGCGCTTGGACCCCGCCAGCGCGACACGGGCTCCCGGCAGCTCGGGCAGACCGTAGGGCCAGGTCCCGGCGTGCGGGGCGCCGTAGAACTTGTCCCAGTCGGCGGAGTCCTCGAGCCGGTGGTCGGCGCCCATGTCGACGACGAGGACGTCCTCACCGAGCTGGGCCGCGACGGCGGCGGACTGCCCGTGGGGCAGGGCCAGGAAGACGACGTCGTGACCGGCGAGCACCTCGGGCGTCGTCGCCTCCAGGGTGCGCCCGGCCAGGGGCACGAGGTGCGGCTGGAGGGAGCCGAGGAGCTGGCCCGCGTTGGAGTTCCCGGTCAGCGCGCCGATCTCGACCTCGGGGTGGCCCAGCAGCAGGCGCAGCACTTCCCCGCCCGCGTATCCGCTCGCACCGGCCACCGCTACACGTACCACCATGGAACCTCCTCCTCGATGGCATGACTATACGTAGCTACGCAGTTTTATGCAATGACGCACGCGGTCGACCCTCCGGCTGCGTGCGACGGTGCGACCCCGTCCGTCGGTCCCGCGCTCCGCAGGCGTCCGTACCGCCGCGCCCGGCCGTACCGACCTCTCCCCGCGAGAGGCGAGAGTCGGCGCTACCTCAGGTGCGGGGGCAGCGCGGCCCCGTACCGACGGTGGTAGGCCGCCAGCCGGTCGGCCTGCTCGTCCATGCCCATGAGCAGCTCGTAGGCCAGCCCGGAGGTACCCGCCTGCTCACCCGCCGCCAGCTCCTCGTAGAGGATCCAGCTGGCCCCGCGGACAACGTCCAGACACTCCTCGCCCTTGTCCGCCTGCTCCCCGCCCGTCAGGACGCTCAGGGCCCACAGCAGCTCGTGCCGGGACTCGACGGGCGGTCGTCCTGCCAGAGCGGCGACGACGAGGGACGTCACCGCCACGGCCGGCTCCCTCCAGTTCGACTGGACGTAGGCGTGGCCCTCCGCCCAGTCGTCGACCTCCAGGGGGGCGCCGCTCTCCAGCATCTCGACGAATTCGGCCGGAAGGTGTTCGGCGGAGTTGCGCTTCCCCGGCCAGGAGCAGCCGCACCGCATGGCGGCCCAGTCGTGCAGTCCGGCTTCGATCCGGACCAGTTCGAGTGATCTCATTCCTTGCCGCCCCGTGAGAGGTGTGCCGAGGTTCATCGGGAGGTGGGCCGGTCCCCGCAGGACAGAGCTGCACGGGTCCCGCCGAAGGCGGCGCGGAAGGCGCCGGTGCCACGAAGCCGGGCCCCCCTACGGGGAGCCCGGCTCAGGCACCGCCGCCGGCAGGTTCCGGGTGGCGGTGCGGCATCAGGGTGGGGCCTACTTCTGGCCCTTCTCGGCCTTCTCCGCCTTCTCGGCCTGCATCTGCTTGATGCGGACGGTCTCCTTGCGGACATCGGCCTGGGTGGCGCGCTCCTTCTCGAGCCACTCCGGCATCTCCGCCTTCAGGGCATCGATCTGCTCGGTGGTGAGCGCGTCGGTGATTCCGCCGCGCGCCAGGCCGGAGATGGAGATCCCGAGCTTCGCCGCCACCACCGGGCGGGGGTGCGGGCCGTTGTTCCGGAGGTCCTGCAGCCACTGGGGCGGCTCGGCCTGGAGTGCGGTCAGCTCGGTGCGCGAGACGACACCCTCCTGGAACTCTGCGGGGGTGGCCTCTAGGTACACACCCAGCTTCTTCGCCGCGGTCGCGGGCTTCATGGTCTGGGCGTTCTGCTGCGACGTCATGTGTCAAGGGTATAGAGCGCGTGCGCCCCCGCCGACCACGGCCGGTAATCTGGCCGGGTGACAGACTCCCGGACCCCCCCGTCGTTCATGCTCGCTTACGTTCCCGGGGTGACGCCCACCAAGTGGGTGCGGGTCTGGAAGGAGCGGCTCCCCGACGTCCCGCTCACGCTCGTGCCGGTCACCCCCGGCGAGGCGCCCGCCCTGCTGCGCGGCGGGGGCGCGGATGCCGGATTCGTCCGGCTCCCGATCGACCGTACGGACCTCAGCGCGATCCCGCTCTACACCGAGACCACGGTCGTCGTGATCCCGAAGGACCACCTCGTGGCGGCGGCCGAGGAGGTCTCGGTCGCGGATCTGGCCGACGAGATCGTGCTCCACCCGCTCGACGACACCCTCGACTGGGAGCAGCTGCCGGGCAGGCCCGCGCTGCAGCGCCCCGAGACCACGGCCGACGCGATCGAGCTGGTGGCCGCGGGCATCGGCGTCCTGGCCGTGCCGCAGTCCCTCGCACGGCTGCACCACCGCAAGGACCTCACGTACCGGACCCTCGTGGACGCCCCGGCCTCCCGCATCGCGCTGTCGTGGCCCGAGGCGGAGACCACCCCGGACCTGGTGGAGGAGTTCATCGGGATCGTGCGCGGGCGGACCGTCAACAGCTCGCGCGGCCGTGGTCGTACGCAGCCCGAACCCGAGCCCAAGAAGGCGAAGCCGCAGCGCAAGCCGGCCCCCCGCTCGGGCGGCAAGCCGGCGGCCAAGAACCCGCGCGGCGGCGCCCCCAAGGGGGGCAAGGCCACGGCCAAGTCCACGGGCAAGCGCGGGAAGCCCCGCGGCCGCTAGGCCGTTTCAAGGCATCGGATCTTCGGCCGCCCGCCCCGCACGACCCGGCGCTCCGCACCACCGCGGCAGGACGTCGGCGAGCCCGCCCCCTGCGTCCGGCTCCGACGCGTCCCCCGCGCCGGACGCCCAGGCAACGACGCCGTCCGGGCGTACGAGCAGGCCGGCCAGTTCCGGCCTGCCGGGGCAGGCGGCGGTGACGACGCGCACCCGCTCCCCGTATCCCTCGGCGCGCACCCTGAGCCCCGCGTCGTCGGCGAGGTCGAGCAGCAGGGCCCGCCCCTCGTGGAGCAGGTCCGCGAGGCGCGTCCCGTCGGCGAGTTCCAGGTCCGGGGCGCTGCGGCCGACCAGCGGATGGCTGCCGGGGAGGTCGTACCGCTGCCAGACGCCGGAGATCTTCTTGGCGAGGAAGGTGGTTCCGGCGACGGACTCCGTCAGCTCGGCGACGACCTCGCGCAGGGCGCGGGCTTGCGGTTCCGGCCGCATCAGCGCGATCTGCGCCCGCGTCCAGGCGAGCACCCAGGCCCCGATCGGATGCCGTTCGGCCGTATAGGTGTCCAGGAGCCCTTCCGGTGCCCGGCCGCGTACGACCGCCGCGAGTTTCCAGCCGAGGTTCATCGCGTCCCCGATGCCGAGGTTCAGCCCCTGGCCGCCGAACGGAGAGTGGACGTGCGCGGCGTCGCCCGCCAGGAGGACGCGGCCCGCGCGGTAGTCGGCCGCCTGGCGCGCGTTGTCGGTGAAGCGGGTGGCGGTGTGCACCCCGGTGATCGTGACGTCCGCCCCGGAAACGCGCCGCAGGCTCGCCTGCAGCTCCTCGGCGGTGACGGCTGCTTCCCGGTCGGCCGGCGGTCCGTCGAACTCGACCGTGAGGATGCGACCGGGCATCGGCCCGTGCACGTACGTCCCGGTGTCCGTGTGGTGCCAGCCGGGCCGGAGGGCCTCGGCCCCGGTCATCTCGACGAGCGCCTGGTGACCGGTGATCTGCGGATCCGTGCCGGGGAAGGCGAACCCGGCGAGCTTGCGGACCGTACTGCGGCCCCCGTCGCACCCCACGAGCCAGGCCGCCCGTACGGCCTCGGCCGCCCCGTCGGCCACCCGGACCACACGGACCACGATCCCGTCTCCGTCCGCCTCGAACCCGGTCAGCTCCGTGCCGCCGCGCACCTCGACACCGAGCTCCCGGGCCCGCTCGGCGAGCACGCGCTCGACCTCCTGCTGCGGTACGAGGCTGACGTCCCCGGCGGGGCCGGCGCCGTGCAGGTCGGGGTCGGTCGCGTCCAGGAGTTCCCCGCGCAGCATGATCCCGCCGAAGTGTCCGACGAACCGGGAAGGTGCGCCCGGAGGCTGCCCGTCCACCCGCTTCCCCCGCTGTTCGCGTACGAACGCCTGGAACCCCTCGGCGGAGCGCCGCTGCACCTCGGCCAGCGCGGGCAGCATGCCGCGCCGGTAGAAGGCCTCGGCGGTCGGCGTGTTGATCGACCCCGCCTTGATGGTCCGATCCGCTTCGGTGCGCCGCTCGACGACCACCACGCTCGCGCCGCCGAGCCGCAGCTCGCAGGCGAGCATCAGTCCGACCGGGCCGCCTCCGGACACCATTACGTCAAAGTCCGAGTTCATGGATTTCACTATAGTCACTAAAACTTTAGAGTCGCTATAGTGTGGTCCATGACCAAGGATCCCGAGAAGCGCGACGCCCGCGAGGAAGCACCTGAGGGCGTGAGCGTGGGTGGGGGCGTGAGCGTGGGTGGGGGCGTGCCCGACGAGGCGTTGACCTTGCGCGAGCGCAAGAAGCGCGAGACGCGGCAACGGATCTCCGACGAGGCGACGATGCTGTTCGTGGCCCGCGGGTTCGACGAGGTGACCGTGGCGGAGATCGCCAAGGCCGCTCACGTCTCGGCGATGACGGTCTTCAACCACTTCCCCCGCAAGGAAGACCTCTTCCTGGACCGGATCCCCGAAGCCGTCGAGCTCTTCACGGCCGCGGTACGGAACCGCCCGGCCGGCGAGCCCCCACTGGCCGCCCTGCGGGGCCTGCTGCTCCGGCTCCTCGACCAGCGCCACCCCCTGGCGGCGGTGAGCGACGACTTTCCGCACTTCTGGCGCATCGTGCTGGACTCGCCCGCCCTGCGGGCACGGGCGCGCGAAGGCGTCGAGGAGGTGGAGACGGCGTTGGGGGACGCGATGGCCGAGACCGCCCCCGGGGGCGACGGCCCCGACCCGCGCCTCGCGGCGGCACTGACCGTCGCCGCGTACCGGTCCGTCTACGTCACCACGGCCCGACGGCTGCTCGCGGGCGAGCGCGCGGCCGATGTGGCCGACGACCACCGGTCACGCGTGCACGGCGCGTTCGACGCGTTGGAGCGCGCGCTTCTCACGGCGCGCTGACGGATCGCCCCGCGGGCGCGGGCGGCCGGCAGGGCCGTCGGCTTCCCGTCGCGTCGACGGTCACCCGGGCCGCCGCGGTCAGCCCGGCCGCCTCGACGGGCGGCTGCGCCGGCGCGCCGCGTCCGCCCTCACGGCGGCGTACGCGCACCGGGTGACGGAGCACGTGGCCGAGAGGGCCGCGTACGGGGCCCCGGCCGGAGGCCGGCTACCCCACGGGGTGCCGGACCCAGACGTTCGGCTCCACGTAGACCGCGTAGCCCTGCTCCGGTTCGCAGCGGACCGGGGACAGGGCCCCCGGCACGTGGACCGGGCCCGCGGTGTCGAAGGGGAGGCCGGTCCACTCGCGCCACTGCGCCAGGGAACCGGTGATCGTCATCGACAGCGGGGCCACCGAGTCGATGGTGGCGCCCGCCCGCACGTGGACCCGTAGCCACGGGTCGTACGGGAGACCGTCCTCACGGGTGCGGTACGCGTACTCGTGGATCGAGGCGTCCGGCTCGGCCGGCTTTCCGTTGGGCCGGACCGGGGCCACGACCTCGGTGAAACCGCGCGCGCGGGCGTTCTCCCGCAGCGCGCCCAGCATCAGGCCCGACAGGCCTTCGCCCTGCCGGTCCGGCCGGATGCTGATCTCGATGGCGCTGACCGTGTCGGGGGCGGCCCCGCGCCGCAGGTCCGAGAAGGCCCACATCAGGATCCGGTCCCAGCCCTGCGGGGGCAACTGCCCGTCGCGGCCGGGCGCGTGGAGGGCGAACGGCACGCTGAAGGCCTTGGCGACGACCTCGCCGGTCGCCTCGTCGGTCGCGACGAAGACGTACTCCGGGAGCTCCGCCACCATGCGCGGGTACAGCAGCCAGGCGAGCGCGTCCTGCGAGGCGAACTCGGGCCACGAGTCCGCCATGCCCCAGAGGGCGTCGGTGAGTTCGGGCCGCTCCGCGAGCGTGGTGATCCGTATGCCGGCGTCCGTGGTGTCCATACGCGCAGGCTATGTGCGGTACGGACGCCCCTCAACCGGGTTTACGGCGGGGCCTGGAGCGAGAGGTGCCAGTGCCTCGGCCAGCCCCCCAGCGTGACCGTGGACAGGGGACGGACGTCCACGTTCCAGTAGGTCGTCGGGGGTGCGTTCAGCGCGTACACGAGTGCCGCCCGGACCACCGAGGGCTCCGCCACCGCCACGATGGCCCCGCCGTCGTCCGCCGGCCGGGTGTCGAGCCAGCCGCCGATCCGGGCGATGAAGGCGAGCAGGGACTCCCCTCCGTGCGGCGCGGCGCGCGGATCGGCGAGCCACAGGTCCAGGGCAGCGGGCTCCCGGGCGGCCACCTCCCCCAGGGTCAGCCCGCGCCAGCGGCCCATGTCGCACTCGCGCAGCGCGGGCTGGGCGAGCGGCGCGTACCCGAGGGCCGCGCCGGTGGCCCGGCTGCGGGCGGTGGGCGAGCAGTAGCGCAGGTCGGCCGAGCCCAGCGGGACGAGCCCGCGCGCGGCGGACTCCACCGCACGCCAGCCGTCCACGTCGATGGGGCGGTCGTCGTCGAAGCGCTCGGCGAGCAGCGGGGTACTACGGGCTGCTGCGACTAGCGAAACCCGAACATGCATGCGGCGATGGTGGGCCGCGTGCCGCACGGGGTCAAGCGTCCGGGCGAACCCCGATGCCCGACCGCAGCCGCCGCACGGCCTCGGTGAGCTCGCCCGCGCCGGCCACCCCGGCGAAACTCAGCCGGACGTACGCGGCCGGCGGCTCCGCGCAGAAGAAGGGCCGGCCGGGCGCGACCTGTACGCCGGCGCGCAGCGCGGCCGCCGCGAAGGCCATGTCGTCGAGGCCTCCACCGGTCCTGGCCCACACCAGGTGTCCGCCGCGGGGAGGGCGGGGCGGCTCCAGCTCGGGCAGCTCGCGCCGCAGCGCGCCCACCAGGACGTCCCGCCGGTGGCGCAGCTCGGTGGCGACGGCCTTGAGGTGGCGGGGCCAGGAGGGTGCTCCGACCAGTTCCAGGGCGGTCTCCTGGAGCGGCCGGGGCACGAAGAAGCTGTCGACGACCTGGATGGCGCGCAGCCGGTCCAGTACGGGCCCCCGGGCGGCCAGCGCGCCCACCCGCAGGCTGGGCGAGGTGACCTTGGTGAGCGACCGCACGTGCACGACGACCCCGTCGGCGTCCTCGGCGGCGAGGGTCGCGGGCAGCGGTCCGGCGTCCTCGTGGGCCAGGGCCCGCGCGTAGTCGTCCTCCACCACGAACGCCCCGGCGGCGCGCGCGATCCGCAGCACCTCGCCGCGCCGCGCGTCGGACAGCACGGCCCCGGTCGGGTTCTGGAACAGCGGCTGGCAGACGAAGACCCGTGCCCCGGTCGCTTCGAAGGCGGCGGCCAGCAGCTCCGGCCGGACCCCGTCCGCGTCCACCGGGACCGGCACGGGACGGCAGCCGGAGGCGCGGGCGATGGCCAGCAGCCCCGGATAGGTCGGGGATTCGACGAGGATCGGCGCGCCGGGCGGTGCGAGGGCCCGCAGTGCGGTGGTGAGGGCGCTCTGTCCGCCGGCGGTGACCAGGACGTCAGCGGCGCCGACGGTCCCGCCCGGCCCGCCGATCTCCCGCGCGAACCAGTCCCGCAGCTCCGGCAGCCCCTCCACGGGCGGCCGACCCCACGCGCCGGGCCGGCGTCCGGCGCGGGCGAGGGCCGCGGCCATGGCCCGCTCGGGCTGGAGCGTGGGGTGCATGTAACCGCCGTTGAGCTCGATGACCCCGGTCGGGGGCGGGGTGAGGGTGACGAGCACGCCTGATGCGTCGACCGAGCGCGGCACCACCTCGCCGGCGCCTTCCGCGCTCAGCGCGACGGCCTGCCACGAGGTGTCTCCGGGGTCGGGCGCCGGGGTACGGGGCTGGGCGCGGAAGGCGCCGGCTCCCGGGCGGGTGATCACCAGCCCTTCGGCGGCGAGCTGCGCGAGGGCGCGGGAGACGGTGACGGGACTGACGCGGAAACGCTCGACGAGGGCCCGGCTGGACGGGAGCTTTCCACCCAACGGGTAGCGGTTCAGCTCGAGTCGCAGGGATTCCGCCAGTTCAGCCACACTGCTACGCTCATACATGACAGTAAAGAGTAGCGCTACTCCTCCCTCCGCGATAGCGGTCCGAGCCTCGGCCCAGAGCCCGGTGGGCCGGGCCGCGGTCCGCGCCCGCGCCGGCACCCGCCGCTTCGGCGGAGGAACCGTCCTCGCGTCGGCCGGCGTCGTCGCCTTCTCGCTGACCTTCCCCGGCACGTCCTGGGGCCTGGAGAGCTTCGGCCCCTGGTCCCTGTTCGGCCTGCGCTGCGTGCTGGCGGGCCTGGTCGCCGGCGGCTTCCTGCTGGCCCTGCGCGTCCCGCTCCCCGACCGTGCCCACCGGTTCGGCCTCGTGGTCGTCGCCGGCGGCGTGGTCGTCGGCTTCCCGCTGCTGACCACCCTCGCGCTGCAGACGTCCACGACGTCCCACGCCGCCGTCGTGGTCGGCCTGCTGCCGCTGACGACCGCGGTCGTGTCCTCGCTGCGCACCGGGGCCCGGCCGTCCCGGCGGTTCTGGGCCGCGGCCGTGGCGGGCGCGGTCGTCGTCCTCGGCTTCACGCTCGCCCAGAGCGGCGGCTCCCTCTCGGCCGGCGACGCCTTCCTCTTCGCCGCACTCCTGGTGTGCGCGGCCGGGTACACCGAGGGCGGCCGCCTGGCCCGGGTGATGCCCGGCTGGCAGGTGATCGGCTGGGCGCTGGTCCTGTGCCTGCCGGTCGGCGCGGCCGGCTCCCTGCTCGGGCTCGCGTACGAGCCGGCCCACGTGACCGCGCGCGGACTGGCCGGGCTGGTCTGGGTAGCGGTCGGCTCCTCGTTCCTCGGCCTCTACGTCTGGTACCGGGGCATGGCCGAGATCGGCGCGGCCCGCGCGAGCCAGCTCCAGCTCGCGCAGCCGCTGCTGACCCTGGGGTGGGCGGTGGTCCTGCTCGGCGAGCGGATGTCCCCCGCCGCACCCGTCGCCGCGTGCGCGGTGCTCGTCTGCATCGCCGTGACCCAACGGGTCAAATAGTGCGGGAACGACCTAAACTGCTAGCACCGGATCGGACCGCCACCGAGGAGGTCAGCATGCGCGCGACCGAGGGCGACCAGCTGGTTCAGCACGGACGGATCGTGGGCCAGCACGACAAGGTCGGAGAGATCACACAGGTCCTGGGAGACAACGGCACGCCTCCCTACCGAGTCCGCTTCACGGACGGACACGAGGCCGTCATGTCCCCCGGTCCCGACTGCGTGGTGAAGCACCCGGTCGATCACGAGCAGTGAGCCGACCGCCGAGGTACACCGGGCACGGAGCGGCGAGCACGGAGAAGGACCGTCAGCGCGGCGGCACCGCCGCCGCGCTCAGGTAGTGGTCGGCGACCACCCTGGCCATGGCCCCGTTGGGGTCCGCGGCCACCTGCTTCGCCGAGAAGTAGGCGTGGCCGCGGACCTCGGGGTACCCGCGGGCGAAGCGCACGTGCCGCGACAGCTCCCGCGGATCGCGCCAGGCCGCTGTGGAGCTCTGCGGATCGCAGCGGTACAGCGCCTCCCCCACGTAGAGCTGGACGCGGGTGCCGGCGACGGTGCCCGCCCACCAGGGGACGATGGCCGCGTAGTCGGCGGCCGGGTGGCCGATCTGCCAGTACGCCTGCGGCACGATGTAGTCGATCCAGCCCTCGCGCACCCACGTGCGGGTGTCCGCGTACAGGTCGTCGTACGTGGCGACGCCGGCCCGCGTCGGCGAACCCAGCGGATCGCGGTCGGAGTTGCGCCAGATCGCGAAGGGACTGACGCCGAAGCGCACCGCCGGACGCAGTGCGCGCAGCCGCTCGGACATCTCACGGACCAGGGTGTCGGTGTTGTGGCGGCGCCAGTCGGCGCGGGTGGCGAAGGAACGGCCGTAGCGCTCGTACGCCGCGTCGTCGTCGAAGTCGCGGCCCTCCACGGGGTACGGGTAGAAGTAGTCGTCCCAGTGGACCCCGTCGACGGGGTAGCGGGCGACGGCGTCGAGCATGGCGTCCTGCACGAAGCGGCGCACCTCGGGCAGCCCGGGGTTGTAGTAGAGCTTGCCTCCGTAGGGCACGGTCCAGCCGGGGTTGCAGCGGGCCGGGTGCCCGGCGGCCAGCAGGCCCGGGTCGGTGTGGTTGGCCACGCGGTACGGGTTGAACCAGGCGTGCAGCTGCAGCCCCCGGGCGTGCGCCTCGGTCACGGCGGTGCCGAGGGGGTCCCATCCGGGGTCGACGCCCTGTTCGCCGGTCAGCCACTGGGACCACGGCTCGTACGCCGAGGGCCACAGGGCGTCGGCGGTGGGCCGGACCTGGAGGATCACCGCGTTGAGCCGGCGGGAGACGGCGGTGTCGAGGAGGGTGAGCAGCTCCTCGCGCTGCGCGTCCGCGGACAGTCCGGTCCTCGAGGGCCAGTCCACGTTCTGCACGGAGGCGACCCACATCCCCCGGAACTCGGCCGTGGCCGCCCCGCGCTCCCGCGCCCCGACCGCTCTCGCGGGGGCGGCCGTCGCCGCCGCGGCCAGCACCCCCGCCGCGGCGGTCAGCACCTCCCGCCTCCTGATGTACGCCATGTGACGCCTCCGTTCCGTTCCGTGACATTGCCTCGTGTCCGCCCAGCATGCCCGCCCCGGCCCGACACGCCGGGCAAGCACGGGGGTAACGTCGGGGGGCGTGGCGGGCGCCGGAACGCAGTTACCACTGCACGAGTACGGGGGACCCGCGATGGAGAGCAGCGAAAGGCACGATGTGACGGACCTCCCAGACGACATCGCACGCGTCGGCGTAGTGGGCTGTGGGCAGATGGGCGCGGGCATCGCGGAGGTGTTCGCCCGCAGCGGTCTCGAGGTGATGGTCGCCGAGACCACCGGCGAGGCCCTGGAGCTCGGACGGACCCGGCTGCACACCTCGCTGACGCGGGCCGCCGAACGCGGCAAGATCAGCGAGGAGGAGCGGGACGCGACCCTGTCCCGCCTGTCGTTCACCACCGACCTCGGCGAGTTCGCCGACCGCGACCTCGTCATCGAGGCGGTCGTCGAGAACGAGCAGGTCAAGACGGAGATCTTCCAGGTCCTCGACCAGGTGATCACCCGCCCGGACGCGATCCTCGCCTCCAACACCTCCTCGATCCCGCTGGTCAAGCTGGCCGTCGCGACCTCGCGCCCGGACCAGGTCATCGGCATCCACTTCTTCAACCCGGCCCCGGTGCAGCAGCTCGTCGAGCTGATTCCGGCGCTGACCACGAGCGACGAGACGATCAAGCGCGCCGAGGCCCTGGTCGGGGGCGCGCTGGGCAAGCACGCCATCCGCGCCCAGGACCGTTCCGGTTTCGTCGTCAACGCGCTCCTGATCCCGTACCTGCTGTCCGCGATCCGGATGTTCGAGTCCGGGATCGCGAGCCGCGAGGACATCGACAACGGCATGGAACTGGGCTGCGCCCACCCGATGGGCCCGCTGAAGCTCGCGGACCTCATCGGACTGGACACGGTGTCCTCGGTGGCCGACTCGATGTACGCGGAGTTCAAGGAGCCCCTGTACGCGGCTCCCCCGCTGCTCCAGCGGATGGTCGACGCCGGCCGCCTCGGCCGCAAGACGGGCTCGGGCTTCTACCCGTACGGCTGATCCGTACGGCTGATCCGTACGGCCGGCGCGGCTACCCGAGCCGCAAGTGATGCAGCAACAGCAGCCCGGCCGCCATGTTGGCGGCCGGGATCTCGCCGCGCGCGATCATGTCCGGCACCAGTTTGAGCGGCACCCATGCGCGGCGCGAGGACTCGAAGTCGTCCTCCGGGTGGCCGGTGTACGTGGCTCCGTCCGACCAGTAGAGGTGGTGGCGGGCGTCGGTCAGCCCGTTGGACGGTTCCACGGTCATCAGGTGGCGCAAGGGGCCCGGCCGCCAGCCCGCCTCCTCCTCCATCTCCCGGGCGGCGGCGCTCTCCACGGACTCGCCGTCCTCGACGACACCGGCGGGCAGCTCCCAGCCCCAGCTGTCGGTGATGAAGCGGTGGCGCCACAGCAGCAGCACCTCGTTGGCCTCGTTGACGGCCGTGGCGACGGCCACCGGGCGCAGCCGGATCACGAAGTGGTCCAGGTGCCGGCCGTCGGGGAGTTGCACGTCCGCGAGATTCACGTCGAACCAGCGGTTCGTGTACACAGTCTGCTCACTCAGGTTCATCCACTGCACGGTTCTGCCACCTTCCGATCGAGTAGGTGGCAACATGGCAGCAGTTCAGCCGGTCACAGGGGAACGCGCAGTGCCCCGTCGATGAGCTCCGCGGTCTCCCCCGCCCCTGAACAACCGCTGGTCAGCAACTGTTCGCGGACCGCCCGCAGCCGGTCGCGCAGGCGCAGCGACTCCATTCCCCGGGCCCGTTCGGCCATCTCGGCCGCCGCCGCCACCGCCTGGTCGGCCTCGCCCTGGCGCAGCTGGATCTCGCAGAGCATCGCGAGGCGGTGCACCCGGCCCCTGTCGTGCGCGGGGGTGCCGACGGCCGCCGCCGCCTGCTCGTGGGCCGCCCCCAGATCGCCCAGACCGAGCAGTGCCTCGGCGACCTGTACGTTGACCAGCCCGGGCTGGACGTACCCCGTCTCATCGGGCTCCGTGCCGGGCCGGATCCGTTCGGCGGCCGCCTCGGCCTTGTGGATGCAGGCCAACGCGGCTGCGGTATCACCGAGTTGGGCGTACGCCTTGGCCTGCATGGCGTACAGGTCGGCGGCCAGGGCCGGGGTGGTGTACCGGCCCGCCGAGCGCAGTGCGGCCTCGGCGAAGGCCACGGCCTGGCGGAACTCCCGCAGGTGCAGGGACTGGTTGACGATCAGCGCGATGACGTAGGCGCCCAGCCCGCGGTCCCCGCTGGCCTTCGCGAGGCGCAGCGACTGGTGGAAGTAGCGCTGGGCCAGTCCGTGCGCGTCCGAGTCGTACGCGCAGATCCCCGCCACCGCCACCAGGGAACCGGTCGCCCGGTGCAGGCTGCGGCCCAGGTCGTCGGAGTAGCTTCCGCGCAGCATCGGGGCGGTCTCGGTCCCGAGGAAACGGACGATCCGGTCGCGGGTGGCCACGCCCCCGGCCCGCCGGTACATCAGCTCGTAGTGCGCGCGGGCGGCCCGCAGGACCTCGACGTGCTCGGGGCCGACCCGGGTGGGCCCCGCGCGGGACACGTCGGCGTCCTCCGGCGGGTTCTCCCACTCCCACACCGGGATCACCGCGGGGGTGCCCGTGACGGCCTCGGTGGTGAGGCACTTCAGCCGCCCCTGGTCGTCGGAGCGCCACAGGGCGGCGGCGCGGTCCACGAAACCGCTGAGCGGGGAGGCGTGCGGGGCGCCGGACCCTTCCGGCGGACCGAGGCCCACGTCGTCGAGGCTGAGCGGTCTGCGCAGCCGGCCCCCGATCACCTCGCAGATCAGGTCCGGAACCTGGCCGCGGGGCCGCTGGCCCTTCAACCACCGGGCGACGGCGGTGTGTTCGTAGCGCAGGGCCAGACCGCGGTCACGGCCCGCCTGGTTCACGTGCGCGGCGAGCCCGGCGTGGGACATGCCCGCCTCCGCGAGGAGGGCGTCGAGCAGTGCATTGGGCTGCATGGGCCCCTCCGTCGGCTCGTCGCCTTCAGGCTAGTGGGTGCGCGGTTCACACGGGGTGTGAACGGAGTACGCGCATAAATGCGATACGCACCCTGCCGGGGGACACCCCGCGAGCGCTTCACTTAAGGGCCTCGCCAAGAGGTGACTCGGGTCGTCGGCTCCCCCTCGTACAGTGCGACGACCCGGCAACCGCGCCGCCCGTCCTGTTGTCTGCCCGACACTCCACGGCAGGCGGGCGGCGCGCTTCGGCTCCGCCGGGCCCTGGTTGGTCGCCGGGCCCCGTCCGAGCCGGACCGAACGCGCGCCGGGCCCACCCACCGGGCCCGGCCCGCGTGGTCCCGATTTCCGGCGCGGACGCCCGCGCCCGGGCCCCGCGGGCGGCTTCCCCCACCCCGCCCCTT
Source organism: Streptomyces sp. NPDC006544 (assembly GCF_040611715.1). Taxonomy (NCBI): domain Bacteria; kingdom Bacillati; phylum Actinomycetota; class Actinomycetes; order Kitasatosporales; family Streptomycetaceae; genus Streptomyces; species Streptomyces sp. NPDC006544. Next base: position 56,499 of record NZ_JBEXOV010000039.1, read on the forward strand.
CCCGAAACTGGGGGCGCTGCCCCCAGCCCCCCTTTGCCCTCAAACGCCGGGCGGGCTGAAAATTCAGCCCCGCCGGCGTTTGAGGCGCGGGTCCGGGCAGAGCCCGGGGAACGGTGGAAGGGCGGGTAGGGGACCAGCCCCGCAGGGCTGGCCCGCCGCCCCGCGCAGCCGAGCCGGAAAGCACGAGGGGGTGCACCCCGTGATCGGGATGCACCCCCTCAGCGCTCTGAGAGCGGGCAGCGGCTACGCGCCGCGCAGCACCGCGCCCGTGCGCTCGCCCGCCAGGGCGACCGCCGCGTCACGGGCCGCCGTCGACTCCTCGGCCGTCAGCGTCCGGTCCGTCGCCCGGAAGCGGAGCGCGTAGGCCAGGGACTTCTTGCCCTCGCCCACCTGCTCGCCCTCGAAGACGTCGAACAGCCGCAGCGACTCCAGCAGTTCGCCGGCGCCCTTGCGCAGCGCCGCCTCGACCGAGGCGGCCGGGACCGACGCGTCGACGATCAGCGCGACGTCCTGGGTCGCCACCGGGAAGGAGGAGATCCGGGGCGCCTGCAGGGCCCCGCCGCCGGCCGCCGCGAGGCGGTCCAGGTCGAGCTCCATGGCGCTGGTACGGGCCGGCAGGCCCATCGCCTTGACCACGCGCGGGTGCAGCTCACCGGCGTGGCCGATCACCGTCTCCACCCCGTCGAGGGTGACGAGCAGTTCGGCACACCGGCCCGGGTGCCACGGACCGTACTGGCCCTGGCGCACCACGAGCTCCGCGCCGGCCTCGACGGCCAGCGAGCGCGCCGCCTGGACGGCGTCCGCCCAGTCGGCCGGGCGGCCCTTGCCCCACCAGCCGGCCTGCTCGCGGGCCCCGGCCAGCACGACCGCGGCGTAGCGCGGCTGCGCGGGCAGGGCCGCGTCCAGGGTGGCGATCTCCTCGTCCGTGGGACGCCGGTCGACGGGCAGCCGTACGGCGACACCCGGCTGCGCGGCGGCCCGGAAGACCGAACCGGTCTCGAAGAGGGCCAGGTCGTGACCGCCCCGGCTGTCGTTGCGCCGCAGCGCGCCGAGCAGACCCGGCAGCAGCGTGGTGCGCAGCGCCGGCTCCTCGTCGGAGATCGGGTTGACCAGCTTGACGACCTGGCGGGCGGCGTCGTGCGCGGGCAGCTGGAGCTGGTCGAAGACGCCCTCGCCCAGGAACGGGTAGCTGAGCGCCTCGACGTAGCCCGCGCCGGCCAGCGCGCGGCCCACCCGGCGGTGCAGCTGCTGCCGGGCCGTCAGACCGCGGCCGGAGGGCACCTGTGGGAGGGTGGAGGGAAGGTTCCCGTAGCCCTCCAGCCGGATGACTTCCTCGGCGAGGTCGTTGGGCTCGGCGAGGTCGGGCCGCCAGGAGGGCGTGGTGACGACGAGCTCGTCCTGGCCGTAGACGTCGCAGCCGACCTCCTGGAGGCGGCGTACGACGGTCTCGCGGCCGTAGTCCATGCCCGCGACCCGGTCGGGGTGGTCCGCGCTCATCGCGATGGTGCGCGGCGCCCCCGGGGCGGTGAGCTCGGTGACGCCGGCCTCGGCGGTGCCGCCGGCGAGCAGCACCAGCAGGTCCACGGTGCGCTGCGCGGCCGCGGCGGCGGCCTGCGGGTCGACGCCCCGCTCGAAGCGCTTGGACGCCTCGGAGGAGAGCTTGAGGCGGCGGGCGGTGCGCGAGATCGACACGGAGTCGAAGTGCGCGGCCTCGACGACCACGTCGGTGGTGCCGGTGACCGCGCCGGTGGTCGGGTCCGTGACGGAGTCGGCGATCTCGGTGTTGGCGCCGCCCATGACACCGGCGAGCCCGATCGGGCCGCTGTTGTCGGTGATCACCAGGTCCTCGGCGTCGAGCGTGCGCTTGACCCCGTCGAGGGTGGTGAACTTCTCGCCCTGCTCGGCGCGGCGGACGCCGATGGCGCCGTCGATGCGCGAGCGGTCGTAGGCGTGCAGCGGCTGACCGAGCTCCAGCATCACGTAGTTGGTGATGTCCACGGCGAGCGAGATCGGGCGCATCCCCGCCTTCTGCAGGCGCCGCGTGAGCCAGATCGGGGAGCGCGCCTCGGGGTCGAGGCCGGTCACCGTGCGTGCGGTGAAGCGGTCGCAGCCCTGCGGGTCGTCGATCTTGACGGCGTAGCCGTACGAGTTCGGCGCGGGCACGTCGAGTAGCGCCGGGTCGCGCAGCGGCAGGCCGTACGCGGTGGCGGCCTCGCGGGCCACACCGCGCATGGACATGCAGTAGCCGCGGTCCGGGGTGATGTCGATGTCGAGGACCTCGTCGACCAGCTCCAGGAGCTTGATCGCGTCGGTGCCGACCTCGTGCTCGGGCGGCAGCACGATGATGCCGTGCGTGCCGTCGTCGCCCATGCCCAGCTCGTCGCCGGAGCAGATCATGCCGTGCGAGGTCCGGCCGTACGTCTTGCGCGAGGCGATCGCGAAGTCGCCGGGCAGCACCGCGCCGGGCAGGACCACGACGACCTTGTCACCGACGGAGAAGTTCCGGGCGCCGCAGACGATCTCCTGCGGTTCGCCGGTGCCGTTGGCCGAGCCGACGTCCACCGTGCAGAAGCGGATCGGCTTGCGGAAGCCCTCGAGCTCCTCGATGGAAAGCACCTGGCCGACGACGAGCGGGCCCTTGAGCCCACCGCCGAGCTGCTCGACGGTCTCGACCTCGAGGCCGGCGTCGACGAGCTTGGCCGCGACGTCGCGACCGGTTTCACCCGCGGGGAGGTCGACGTACTCCCGCAGCCAAGAAAGCGGGACCCGCATCAGATCTCCATCCCGAACGGCCGGGTGAAACGGATGTCACCCTCGACCATGTCTCGCATGTCTTCTACGTTGTGGCGGAACATCAGCATCCGCTCGATGCCGAAGCCGAAGGCGAACCCGCTGTACTTCTCCGGGTCCACGCCGCAGGCGACGAGCACCTTGGGGTTGACCATGCCGCAGCCGCCGAGCTCGATCCAGCCTTCGCTGGAGCAGGTGCGGCACGGGCGGTCGGGGTTGCCCACCGATGCGCCGCGGCACACGTAGCACTGCATGTCCATCTCGGCGGACGGCTCGGTGAAGGGGAAGAAGTGCGGGCGCAGGCGCGTGGTGGTGCCCTCGCCGAACAGCTCCTGGACCATGTGGTCCATGGTGCCCTTGAGGTCCGCCATGGTCAGGCCCTCGTCCACGGCGAGCAGCTCGACCTGGTGGAAGACCGGGGTGTGCGTCGCGTCGAGCTCGTCGGTGCGGTACACCCGCCCCGGGCACACGATGTAGACGGGGGGCTTGCGCTCCAGCAGCGAGCGCGCCTGCACCGGGGAGGTGTGGGTGCGCAGCACGACGCCGGACTCGTCGCCCTCGGTGCCTTCCGGCCCCCGGACGAAGAAGGTGTCCTGCATCTGGCGGGCCGGGTGGTCCGGCGTGAAGTTGAGGGCATCGAAGTTGAACCACTCCGCCTCGACCTCGGGGCCCTCCGCGACCTCGTACCCCATGGCCACGAAGATGTCCGCGATGCGGTCCATCAGCGTGGTCAGGGGGTGCCGGGCGCCGGCGGGGACCCGGTCGTAGGGCAGCGTGACGTCCACTGCCTCCTCGACCAGCACCCGCTCGTCGCGCTCGGCCTCGAGCTCGACCGTGCGGGCCCCGAAGGCCTTGTTCACGGCGCCGCGGGCCTGGCCCACGCGCTTGCCCGCCTCGGCCTTGGCCTGGGGCGGCAGCGCGCCGATCTCGCGGTTGGCGAGCGCCAGGGGCGAGCGGTCGCCCATGTGCGCGGTCTTCGCCTCACGCAGAGCGTCGAGGTCGCCCGCGGAGGCGAAGGCGGCGAGCGCCTCGTCCCGCATGCGCTCGATCTCATCCGGTTTCAGTGCCTCGACCTCAACAGGGTCGTACGACTTGTTCGGTGCCGACATCTCTTCCCGTACTTCCGATGGCTGGCTGGTGGGTCCCCCGCGTGACGCGCAGGACGCGCTCGGCACAAAGACACAAAGGTGCCAAAGGTCGAGTCTAAAGGTCGCTGGGGGTGAAGGGGCCCGTGGGCCGCCTGGCGAGACGCTCCGCGGGACTACTGCGTGAGGTACGCCGGGGCGGCGACGGGCAGGATGAATCGGAACTCGGCTCCGCCGCCGGGGCCGCGGCCGACCTTGATGGTGCCGCCGTGGGCTTCCACGATCCCCTTGACGATGTACAGGCCCAGGCCGGTGCCGCCGCGCTTGCTGCCCCGCCAGAAGCGGGTGAAGACGCGGCCCATCGACTCCTCGGGGATCCCGGGGCCCTCATCGGTCACGGTGACGGCGGTTCCCTTCTCGGTCTTCCCCGCGGCGTTCGCGAAGGTGGTCGGCGCCACGTCGATGGTGACCGTTCCCTCGCCGTGCCGCACCGCATTTTCGAGGAGGTTGCCGAGGATCTGGTCGATCTTGTCGGGATCCGCCCAGCAGTCGGGCAGCGGGCGGCTCACGCTGACGAGGAACCGCTCCGGGGCCTGTCCGTTCGCGGTGAGCGCCTGGACGTGACGGCCGACGGCGGTGGAGAGGTCGACCGGCTGGCGGCGCACCTCGAGGCGGCCCGAGTCGATGCGGGAGATGTCGAGGAGCTCCGTGATGAGCCGGGTGACGCGGTTGGCGTCGGCGTCGACGGTCTCCAGCATCAGCCGCTTCTGGTCGTCGGTGAATCTCTCCCACTTGGCGAGCAGGGTCGCCGTGAACCCCTTGACGGAGGTCAGCGGGGAGCGCAGCTCGTGCGCGACGGTGGCGATCAGCTCGGCGTGGCTGCGCTCCGTGCGCCGCCGGGCGTCGGTGCCCCGCAGGGTGACGACCAGACGGCGCAGCGGGCCGGTGGGGTGGGTGCGCACGTACCGGGCGGAGACGAGCACCTCGCGGCCGCCGGGGAGCAGCAGGTTCCGCTCGGGCTGGCCGCGCCGGGTGGCGAGGCCCCCGTAGGGGTCGGTCATGGCCCACCAGCGGCGGCCTTCGAGGTCCTCCAGCGGGAGCGCGCGCTCGATGCCCACGCCGATCGCCTGGCCGGCCGCGAGCGCGGTGATCCGTTCGGCGGCCGAGTTGAAGCAGACGACCCGGCCGGTGGCGTCGGCGATCACGAGCCCGTCGGGCAGGTCGTCGGGGTCGATCCCGAGGGCGGCGAACTCGCCGCGGACGTCCGGTCCGGGCCCCGCGCCGGCGCTCGTTGCGCTGCCGGGGCCCGCGGGGTCCCCGGGGCTCGCGTGCGGGGTCCGGGCGGCGTGCCCGGCCTGAGTGGACTGCCCGGGCTGGGCGGGCTGGGCGGGCACCCGGGCGGGATCGCCCTGCTGGGGCAGGGCCGCCAGGACCGGTGCGCCGGCTGCCTTCGCGGCCCCCGGCGAGCTGTTCGTACCGACGGTCATGTACCCGTACCCCACATCTCCGAGTAGCGCAGTGGGCCCCCCGGGCGGCCACATTACTAGCTGGGGGTCACGGAGCGGCACCCTCCGGGCGCCCGCTGTGCACGCGCGGAGGCGTAGAGGCACACGGCGGCGGCCGTCGCGAGGTTCAGGCTCTCGGCCTTGCCGTGGATCGGGACCCGTACCACCGCGTCGGCGAGCGCCCGGGTCTCCTCGGGCAGGCCCCAGGCCTCGTTGCCGAAGATCCAGGCCGAGGGGGTGCCCATGGAGCCCGCGTCCAGCTCGGCGTCGAGGTCGTCGTGGCCGGCCCCGTCGGCGGCCAGGATCCGCACCCCGGCGGCGCGCAGGCCCTGGACGGCCTGCTCGACGGGGACGCCCACGGCCACCGGGAGGTGGAAGAGGGAGCCCACGGAGGCCCGTACCGATTTGGGGTTGTACAGGTCCACGGAGGCGTCGGTCAGCACCACGGCGTCCGCTCCGGCGGCGTCCGCGCAGCGCAGCACCGTGCCGGCGTTGCCGGGGTCGCGGACGTGGGCGAGGACGGCGACCAGCTTCGGCCCGGCCCGCAGGATCTCCTCGAAGGGCGAGTCGAGGAAGTGGCAGACGCCGACCAGGCCCTGCGGGGTGACGGTCTGCGAGACCTCGGCGAGCACCTCGTCGGAGGCGTAGTGGACGCGGGCGCCCGCGGCGAGGGCGGCGTCGACGATGTCGGCGTAGCGCTCGGCGGCCTCGGCGGTCGCGAACAGCTCGATCAGGGTGGGCTCGCCGTCGCCGCCCCGGTGCTCCGCGGCCTCGCGCACGGCCTGCGGGCCCTCGGCGATGAAGCGGCGCTCCTTGGTGCGGAAATTGCGGCGCGCCAGTCGCCTGGCGGCGGCCACCCGCGGGGATCGGGGGGAGATCGGCTCGGCGGGGGTGCCCATGGAGGTCGGCTCGCTTCCGTGCGTACTGCGGGTCGAAACGGGTGGAACAGGCGCAATGTGGTGAGATGTACTGGAGCAGGTGGGTCAACGCACCGGACCCGCAGGCGCGAGGCCTGCGGGTCCGGGCAAAATACTGCAGCCATGAGGGCTTGCTGCTCAGGCAGCGACCTTCGGGGCGTTGACGTCGGCCGGGAGGGCCTTCTGCGCGACCTCGACCAGCGCGGCGAACGCGTTGGCGTCGTTGACGGCCAGCTCGGCGAGGATCTTGCGGTCCACCTCGATGTTGGCGGCCTTCAGACCCTGGATGAGGCGGTTGTACGTCATGCCGTTCTGGCGGGCAGCAGCGTTGATGCGCTGGATCCACAGCTGACGGAAGTCACCCTTGCGCTTCTTGCGGTCGTTGAAGTTGTAGACCAGCGAGTGGGTGACCTGCTCCTTGGCCTTGCGGTACAGGCGCGAACGCTGACCGCGGTAGCCCTTGGCAGCCTCGAGGATTGCCCGGCGCTTCTTGTGGGCGTTTACTGCCCGCTTGACGCGTGCCACTTTTAACTCCTTGTAGCGGGGCCGTGGTTGTCTTCACACGGCCCGAATTCGATGGGGTCCCGGTCTTGACGTCCCGCTCCCGGAAAGGGAGCGGAGAGCGTCACTTGCCGAGAAGCTTCTTGATCTTCGCGGCGTCGCCGGGGGCCATCTCCGCGGTGCCGGTGAGGCGGCGGGTGACACGGGACGACTTGTGCTCGAGCAGGTGGCGCTTGCCGGCGCGCTCGCGGAGCACCTTGCCGGAGCCGGTGATCTTGAAGCGCTTCTTGGTCCCGCTGTGCGTCTTGTTCTTCGGCATAGCGCCGTTATCTCCTCGTCGGTGGCGCCCCCACCGGCCCTGTAGGGGGCCGGCTCACCGGAGCGTCATGTTGTGTGGTGATCCGAGACGGGCTGCCTCGGATCAGGCCTGGGCAGGAGCCTCGGGAGAGGCGTCCGCCTCGGGGGCGGCCTCGGGGGCGTCGGCCGCCTCGTCGGAAGCGCCCTCCGCGACCTCGGTGGCCTCGGCGGCCGCGATGTCAGCGTCCCCGGCCTCGAACTCGGCGTCCTCGGTGAGGGCCTCGTCGTCGGTGGGGGCGAGGCCCTGGCGCTCGGCCTTGCGGGCGGCCTGCGCCTCGCGGGCTTCGGCCATCGCCTCGGTCTTCTTCTTGTGCGGACCGAGAACCATGATCATGTTTCGGCCGTCCTGCTTCGGGTTCGACTCGATGAACCCCAGGTCCTCGACGTCGGCCGCGAGGCGCTGGAGCAGTCGGAAGCCGAGCTCCGGGCGGGACTGCTCACGACCACGGAACATGATCGTGATCTTGACCTTGTCACCCTGCTTGAGGAACCGGACGACGTGACCCTTCTTGGTGTCATAGTCGTGCGGGTCGATCTTCGGCCGGAGCTTCATTTCCTTGATGACCGTGTGCGCCTGGTTCTTGCGCGCCTCACGGGCCTTCATGGCCGACTCGTACTTGAACTTGCCGTAGTCCATGAGCTTGCAGACCGGCGGGCGTGCGGACGCCGCGACCTCGACCAGGTCGAGGTCGTACTCCTGCGCGAGCTCGAGCGCCTTGGCAAGCGGCACGATGCCGACCTGCTCGCCGCTCGGGCCGACAAGTCGTACCTCGGGAACGCGAATCCGGTCGTTGATGCGGGGCTCGGTGCTGATGGATCCTCCTCGGTAGCACCACACGGCTGCCTGGAGGACAGCCGCTGACGTAATTCCGTCAGACCGACCGCGGCGGAGAATCAAAAAAGCCCCGCCGGGCACAGGCAGGGGCTCCAATACAACCGGAGCACCTTCGCGTGCGAACCGCGGGGCGCAACATCGGGCAGCTTTCCATCGTCCGTACGGAACGATGGATACCGCCTGACCGGTGACCCGCCTCCCTGAGGGTGGTCGGGTGGGAGAATCGGAGCCTCCACTTGTTGGCCGGGCACGTGAGTGTCCGGCCGGTCGATGTACATACTAGCACCCTCGTTGCAAGCCCACCGCTCCGCATATCGTGGTGCACATGACTGACGCGACGCCCTCCGGTTCCACTCCCCAATCCCCCGACTACGACGACATGACCCGCGACATCGCGGACGTGCCCGCGGTCGAGGTCATCACCACGGTGGCCGTCCACCTGCTCAGCGCAGCGGCGGTCAACCTGGGCCTGGACAAGCCCGACTCCGAGCACAAGGACCTCGACGAGGCCCGCAAGCTGATCACCGCCCTGGCCGGGCTGGTCACCGCGAGCGCCACCGAGATCAGCTCCTTCCACGCCGCCCCGCTGCGCGACGGCCTGAAGTCCCTCCAGCTCGCCTTCCGCGAGGCCTCTCTGGTGCCGGACGAGCCGGGGCAGGGTCCGGGCGAGAAGTTCACGGGTCCCGTGTACGCGTAGCCCGCCCCGTGCCGGCCGTGGGCACAGGACACGCGGCCGGCGGTCCACGCGGTCCACGTCACGGGGACGAGACGAAGGGGACCCGAGCGGATGCTCGGGCCCCCTTCGCGTGTCCGCGGTCGCGACGCCCCTCAGCGGGTGAACAGCGCCTCACCGGGCGGGACCGGAGCACCCTGCGGGAGCAGCGCCAGGTCCAGTCCTCCTACGAGGCGTGCGCGCAGGGTCTCGTCGGCCGCCAGGGCCTCGGCCACGCGCCGGGCCGCGGCCGGGGCCTGCGGGCCGGCGGCCAGCACGATGGCCAGGGTCCCGTCGGCGTCCTGGCCGCCCGGGCCCAGGTGGGCCGCGAGCACGGCGGGCTCCGCGGCCACGACCGCTCGCACCGCCTCGCGCACGGCCGGGTCGGCGAGCGGACCGGAGTCGTCACGGCCCTCGGCCAGTGCCAGCAGCGCGGGGCCGGTCAGCTGGTAGGCGACCGGTCCGGACAGGTCGATGACGACGGTGTCGGCCTTCTCGTGCGCGGCGGCGGCGAGGGCCTGGTGCAGCGGGACCGCCACCGGGCGGGCGGCCGGGTCCCACCGGGCCAGCGAGGCGGTGGAGGTGAAGGCGGGCAGAGCCCGCCGGTCCCCCGCCCGCAGCGTGGGGACGGCCATGTCGCTGGTCTTCTCGCGCCTGAGGCCGGTCTCGGGGTCGGTCTCGACCTCGCCGAGGACCGCGACGACGGGAACCAGCAGCCGGGCGCCCCGGAGCGCGGCCAGCACCTCCGGCTCCCTGCTCCGGTCCTCGGCCCAGGCGGCCAGGGCCGCGCTCAGCCGCGGGTCGGCGGTGCCGTCGTCGTCGGAGAAGCCGGGGTCGGGGATGTTCTTGTTGGAAACGGTCTTGTTCGCCACAGTTACCCGAGCCTATCCCCCCGCGCCGGCTTCGGTCGCCGGGCCAGTACGCCGGCCAGTGCGAGCAGCGCCAGCCCCGCGGCGGCGCCCGCCGGGGCGCCGAGGCGGGCCCGGCGCTCGGGGTTCGCGGGCTGCTCGGGGCCGGGGCCGAAGTAGGGACCCGCGGCCGCGACGGGCAGGGGCAGCGACGGCTCGCCGGTCATCGCCTCGGCGACCTGGAGGGCGGCGACCGGGTCCACCAGGCCGAATCCGCGGGAGTCGTCGCGGCCGCCGGCCGGGGAGCCGGAGGCGGTGTCCTCCAGCAGTTTCTTGATCTGCGCCGGGGACAGGCCCGGGTGGGCGGCCTTGACCAGGGCGACGGCGCCGGAGACGAAGGCGGACGCGGCGCTGGTGCCCCAGCCCTCGTAGTAGGAGCGGTCGGGGTCGGCGATGACCACGTCGACCCCGGGGGCGCTGACGGTGGCGTACCAGTTGCGGGTGGAGAAGGCGGCCTTCTTGCCCTTGCGGTCGACGGCCGTGACGGCGATGACCCCGGGGTAGGCGGCCGGGTAGGAGGCGTGGTCCCCCTCTTCGCCGCCGTTGCCGGCGGAGGCGACGACGGCCACGCCCTTGGCCAGGGCGTACTGCACGGCCTCGTCCTCGCCGGCCTCGTGGTGGGCGGAACTGCTGTCGTCGCCGAGGGACAGGTTGATCACGTCGGCCCCGTGGTCGGCCGCCCAGCGGATGCCCTCCGCGAGGGCGCCGCCCTTGCTGTCGCGGGCCTTGCTCCGGCCGGGGTCGCCCTCCTCGAGGATCACGCGGACCGGGAGGATCTTCGCCTGGGGGGCGATGCCGAGGACACCCTGCCCGCGGCTGGGTCCGTGCCCGTGGCCGGCGATGATCCCGGCCATGGCCGTGCCGTGCCGGGCCCAGGCGCGGTCGCCGCGGCCCGCGCCCATCCCGACGAGGTCGGTGCCCTCGAGGACCTGGCCCGCCAGGTCGGGGTGGGCCCCGTCCACGCCGGTGTCGAGGACGGCGACGGTGACCCCGTCGCCCCGGGTGGTGCCCCAGGCCTCCTCGGCGCGCAGGGCGATGAGACCCCACTGACGGTCGCGGATGGCGTCGGCGGCGGCCGGTGGCACGGCGACGACGGTCAGGAGGGCGCCGAGGGCGATCCCCGCGGCGACGTGACGGCGCGACGGACGGCGGGCCGGGAGGACCGCCGTAGGGACGGACCGACGGACGCGCGGACGCATGCGCAGACGGATCCGCGGACGAAGGCGCGGACCGGCCGGCCGGCTGCGCGTCGGGGTCACCGGATCCGTCGGGCGGCTCACGGGCGGCTCATCGGGCGGCCGCCGGAGCGGGCGGCGCCGCGAGGGCCCGTACGGCGCGTTCCACACGGTCGGCGACGGCCTTGGCCTCGTGGCCGAGGCCCGCCTGGGCCACGGCTCCGGTGGCGCCCTTGGCCATCGTCTCCTCGGCGGGGCGGGGGCCGTCCAGGATCCGGCCGTCGGCGAAGGCGGAGACGGTGTAGACGACGACGGGGGCCTCGGGGAGCACCGAGGCGGTCCAGGCGGCGCGCCGGTCGTCGGGGAAGCCGTAGCCGGGCGGGACGGTCAGCCGGCCGCGCAGCGCGTTCATGGCGGGGGCCTCGGCGGGGGTGAAGACCATGCCGACGGTGACGAGCGAACTGCGGGTGGCGTCGGTGTAGGTGGCGCGGAGCACCCGGGTGCAGCCCGCTCCGGCGAGCAGCGCCCGCCAGTCGGGGGCGAGTGCGGCGGGGCATTCGGCGTCGGGGGCGAGCGCGACGCGGGTCCACGTGCGGTCGGCGCCGCCCGGGCCGGAGCCGTCCCCGTCGAGGACGGGCGGGAAGAGGGTGTCGACGGGGGTGGCCCGCCAGAGGGAGGCCGCCTTGCGGTAGGCGGCGTCGGCGGCCGGTGCCCGGTGCTCGGCGCGGTGTTCGGTGACGGCCGTGCAGGCCGCGGCGGCGCTCAGGCCGGAGCCGAGGAGGCCGCACAGGACGGCGGCGAAGACCCTGCCGGGACGGCGTCGGGGCGGAGCGGGAGGCCGGTCGGGCGCGGTCAGGACCTCGCCGTGCGGTGTGGACGTGCTCATCCGGTGGCTCCGCCCCCCGTTCCGTACGGCTGCCTGCCCCTACTTTACGCGCCCGCGGCCACCGGCCCGGCGGGCCACCAGCTCACCACCACCGCCGGTGTCCCCAGCGGTACGATCACTTCCCGCACCCGCCCCGGCGGGCCCTGG
>NZ_JBEXOV010000040.1:0-64938 GCF_040611715.1 Streptomyces sp. NPDC006544
CCCTCGGGGGGCCGGGCCCGCGGCGCCCCCCCCGCCCCCCCCCCCCGCCTCCCACCCCCCCCCGCGGTGGGGGCGGCGGGCCCCGCCCGGCCCCCCCCCCGGCCCCGTGTCGTGCGGGGTCAGAGCGCGCGGACCCGGTCCCGGCGGCGCGGAACCCCCGCACGCGGCGGACGGTTCGCCGGCCCCGCCGTCCGGCCGCTCCGGCCGCCGCCGCCCCTCCAACTCGTCCGCAGGAGCACCGCGAGCGCCGCCAGGGCCGTGCCCGCGACCGCCGCCCCCGCCAGCAGGCCCGGAGGGCGGAAGGCGCAGCTGAGGGTGGTGGTGCGGCCGTCCAGGGGGACGGCGACCAGGCCCAGGCGGCCGGCGGCCGGGCTGCCGTTGCAGGTCCAGCCCGCGACGGCGGGCACCGAGAGCACCGCCGTACCCCGGCTGCCCGGGGGGAGGGTGGCGCGGACGGACGAGGACGACACCTCGACGGACACCGCCGCCGTGGCGCGCAGGCGCGTGACCGCCCCGGTCAGCAGGGACCGGTCCAGGCAGGACAGTTGCCAGTGCGCCGGGGCGCCCGCGTCGAAGACCAGCCCCGAGGCCGGCCCGTGCGAGACGCCCATCGGCTGCATCGCGGCCCGGTTGCGCGGCGGGTTCGCGTTCAGCCGGAAGGCCGGCCCGTCCGCGAGGCGGGCCGTCGCGTTGTACTCCGGGGCCCACAGGAAGGCCTCCGTGCCCGCGCGGCAGACCCCGGGGGCGAGCGGATCCTCGTACACCCGTGCGCCCAGCAGGAGTTCCTGGTTCGCGAAGGGCGAGGCGCCGAAGACGGGCTCCGGGCCCGGCGGCCGGGTGGTGACCAGGGGCGGGACCTCGGCGCGGGCGACCGTGCCGTCCGGCCGCAGGCGCGCCCCGACGGCGAAGACGGCGTCCGTCACCGGGTTGTCCAGGCTCTGTACGTTGCGTCCGCGCGAGGTCCAGCCCGCCCCGAGGGCCGCCATCGTCCGGGTGAACAGATCCGGGGTGTGGCTGCTGTAGTACGCGCCGCCCTCCCCGCCCAGCAGGATCGGATCGTTGCCCGTCAGTGCCGGCCGCCCCGCGTCCGTGCGGTACGCGGGCCAGCCACCGGCGCCCGCCAGGGCCTCGGCGCGGGCGGTGTGGGCCGGGCCCCAGGGCGGGTAGTCGTCCAGGCCCGCCAGTTTCCCCTTCTCGCCGTACGCGGTCGTCGCCGCCGCCTGGGCCAGCAGGACCAGGACCAGCGCGCCGGCCGCCGGGAACACCAGCCGGGGACGGCGCAGTGCCCACCAGGCCGCGCCGGAGAGCGCCAGTCCGCCGCCGAAGAGCGCGAGGCCCCACGCCGTCGCCAGTGCGCTGCCGCTCGCCGCGAGCAGGACGGCCGCCATCACTCCGGCGCCGCCCGCCAGCGCCCGCGGCCCCGGGACCCCCGCCGAGAGCCCGGCCCAGGCGGCGATCACGACGGTCCCGGCCAGCACGAAGGTCTGCCGGTACGGGCTCCCGTTCGGCGTCGCGAAGAGGTGCCAGGCCAGGTGTGTCGCCCTCCACTGGAAGGACAGCAGCACCAGGAGCACCAGCCCCGCCCAGTACAGCCGGGTCCGCCCCGCCACGGCCCGGTGGAACGGCAGGGCCGCCACCAGCAGCAGGGTCCCGGTCCCGATGAAGAGGGCGGGGGAGGAGAAGGAGTACGTGGCCGGCAGCAGGCGGGCCAGCAGGTCCGGCGCGGGCACCGGCTGGAACGGTTTGAACCAGCCCGGATAGGCCCCCTTCGAACTGAGGAAGAGGGGGAGGAGGACCGGAGCGGACAGCGCGACCCCGAGCACGGTCGCCGACGCCGCCCGCGCGCGGACCCGCAGCCGGTTCTTCACCCCCTCCCGCACGAGCACCACCCGCACCAGCAGCACCAGGAGAGCGCCCAGCGTCGCCATGTAGGCGGTGTAGAAGTTCGCCGTCCAGCAGACCGCGACCACGACGACGGCCGCCGCCGGACGGCGAGAGCGCAGCGCCCACTCACCCGTCAGGCACAGGAGCGGGAAGGCGATCAGCCCGTCCAGCCACATCGGGTTGTACGAGGCCTCGATCACCGACCAGCCGCACAGCGCGTACGAGGCCCCGAGCAGCCCCGCCGCCCACCACGGGCCGCGTCGCTGGGTGCGCAGCAGCCATGCCATCGCCGCCGCCGCGGCCGCCGTCCTGAGCACGATGACCGCGTACACCGCGAGGTCGACGTCCTGCCGCGGGAAGAGCCCCACCAGGACCGCGAACGGACTGCTCAGGTAGGTCCCGAAATCCGGCAGGAAGCTGGTCCCGTACCCGGACTGCCAGTTCAGCAGCAGGCCGCCCTCGGCGCGCCCGTGCAGCAGGTCCCACAGACGGGCGTGGAAGGGTACGAACTGATTGCCGAGATCGTTGACGCCGCGATGGCGCGGCCCGTACGGGAAGACGCGAGCGACGGCGTCCCCGGCGCACACGGCCACCGTCGCGACGAGGGCGCCGAGGGCCGAGCCGAGCAGGCTCGTGCGGCGCGGGGAGCGGTGCGGTGTCGACATGGTGGGCCGACCTTGGCATCGCCACAGGACCGGAGGGTGGCCACCGGATGGCGCTGGCACGAACGGCGCAGCACCCCAACACCCCCGGAATCGTTGGTCGAACCGGTGGCTCTGGTCACCTCTACTGCATAACATCGATCATCGCACGGCCCTTGTGCACCGACGCACAATCTCCCGGCCCTGGAGGCTCCTTTGCACCGTCGCACAGCGCTCTCCGTCTCCGCCGCCCTCCTGGTGGCGGCCCCCTTGCTGTCCGCCTGCTCGGGCCAAGCCCGCCCCGGCACCGCGGCCGTCGTCGGCGGCGAACGGATCACCACCTCCGCGCTCCAGGCCCAGGTGAACGACGTCCGCACCGCGCAGAACCGCTCCGAACACTCGGCCGAGCTCATCGCGGCCATCCCCCAGCTGGACCGGGTCAAGCTCGGCGCGATGATCCAGAGCCGGATCCTGGACCGGATGGCCGAGGACGCCGGGATCGCCCTCACCCCGAAGGAACTGCAGGAGGAGCGCAAGGCCTACGACCAGGGCAACGGCGGGACCGAGGCCTTCGAGGCGACGATCCTGCAGAAGGCCGCCATGGCACCCGACCAGATCGACCGCTGGGTCCGCGACCAGGTCCTGTTCACCAAGCTCAACGCCAAGTACGGCGAGGGCAAGCTCTCCGAGCCCGCCTCGAAGGCGGCGTCCGGGCTCGGCATCGAGGTCAACCCGCGCTACGGCGCCTGGGACGCCCAGAAGGTCGGCCTCGGCGAGGCCAAGACCTCCTGGATCACCCAGGTCACCCGCCCCGAGCAGCCCCCGGCCGGAGCGTAGGCGCGGAGAGGTAGGTTCGGAGGGTGACTGACGACGTACCCTCCGAGCCCACCGGCCGCATCGTCCTGCTGACCACCAGCCACCGGGTCGCCCCCGGCGTGCTGTCCTGGCCGGCCTGGCAGACCCTGCACGCCGCGGACCGGGTGCTGTGCGCCGACCCCGGCCATCCGCAGCTCCCGTACCTTCGTGAGGCCGGCATCGAGGTGGTGCACGCGGTCCCGGACGCCCACGAGCTCGTCGAGGCCTGCGCCGGCGGGCGCACGGTCGTGGTGATCCCCGGGGGCGAGGGCGACCAGCGGCTCACCGACGCACTCGCCCGCCTGGCCGGCTCGGGCCGCGTCAGCATGCCCGACCTGGAACTCCTACCGGGCTCCTACGACCTGCCGGGCGCCCGCCTGATCGACCTCGTCCAGGTCATGGACCGGGTCCGGCGCGAATGCCCCTGGACCTCGCAGCAGACGCACGAGGGCCTGGTGAAGTACGCCATCGAGGAGGCGTACGAGCTGGTCGAGGCCATCGAGGACGGCGACCGCGAGGAACTGCGCGAGGAGCTCGGGGACGTCCTGCTCCAGGTCGTCTTCCACGCCCGCATCGCGGAGGAGGGCGGCCCCGGTGAAGAGGACGAACCGTTCTCCATCGACGACGTGGCCGGCGCCCTCGTCGAGAAGCTCATCCACCGCCACCCCCACGTCTTCGGCGACGCCGAGGCGCACACGGCACAGGACGTCAACGAGCACTGGCAGCGCACCAAGCAGGTGGAGAAGCAGCGGGAGTCGGTGACCGACGGGGTCCCGCTCGGTCAGCCCGGTCTCGCGCTCGCGGCCAAGCTCGTCGGCCGGGCCCGGGCGGGCGGCGTGGCCGTGGAGCTCCCGCGCGGCGAGGGCATCGGGTACGAACTGCTGGAACTGGCCGCGCGCGCCGAGGCGGCGGGCACCGATCCCGAGACCGCGCTGCGCGCGGCGGCCCGGGTGTACCGGGAAGCGATCCGGGCGGCCGAAGGCGTCGGCGCGTAGCCGCCGGCGCCGCGAGGCCTCCGCCGTCCAGCCGGTCGTCCGGTCGTCCGCTCGTCCGCTCGTCCGCTCGTTCAGTACGGCCGCGGCGCGCGCCCCGAGGGGTTGTGCCAGTACGGGTCCGGCCGGTTCAGGAACCACTCCCCGAAGCCCGTCGGCCGGTCCCGCCGGCCCTGGCCGGGGTCGTGGTCGCGGTCCGGGCCCTCGTCCGGGTCATCGTCCGGGTCCTCGTCCGGCCCTTGGTTCCGGCCGTGGCCCCTGCCACCGCCGGGTACGGCGTCGTAGAAGACCCGGCCGGGGTGGGCGCCGAGCTCCTCCACCAGGTACGAGGTCTCCTCGACGAACCGCGGCGGACCGCTGAGGTAGACGTCCTGGTCGGGCCAGAGCCCCCGGTTGCTGAGCGCGGTCGCCAGCCGGTCGGTGGCCTGGTTGCGGTGGCGCCCGGGGGCCGGGGTGATGTACGTGACGCTCAGCCAGTCGAAGGCGGCCGCGCACGCGTCGATGAGCGGGCGGTCGTAGAGGTGCGCGGCGTCCCGGGCGACCACGAAGAGCCGTACGTCCTGATCGGGAGGGCGGCCCGCCAGCTCCTCCAGCATGGCGCGGATCGGGGCCCAGCCGGTGCCGGCGGCTATGAAGGAGACGGGGCGGTCCTCGCGGCGGAAGGTCAGCCGCCCGCCGGCCGCGCCGAGGCGCAGAACGTCGCCGGGCCGTGCGTCGCGGACCAGGGCGGTGCTGAGGCGGCCCCGCTCGATCCGGCTGACGTGCAGGTCGACGGTGCCGTCGGCGCGGGGCGCGTTGCCGAGGGAGTACGTGCGCCAGGTCCTCGGGACCCGCGCGCTGCTCACGCTCGTGTACTGGCCGGGCAGATAGGGGAAGGGCGCGTGCGGGCGCAGCGTCAGGACGGCCATGTCCTGCCCGTACAGCAGGTGGCGCACGACCTCGGCGTCCCACCACGGCGGGTCCTCGCCGGCGGCGGCGCCGGCCATCATCGCGTCGGCGATGACCTGGTACGCCTCGGACCAGGCCTTCTCGACCTCGCGGGACCAGGCCTCGCCGGAGGCTTGCGCGAGCGCGGCGAGGAGGCTGGCGCCGACGGCGGCGTAGTGCTCGGGGGTCGCGAGGAACTTGCGGTGGTCGCGGCCGAGGTCGTGGAGATAGGGGAGGAGGGTCTCGTTCTCCAGGTGCGCGATCACGTGCGTGAGGGCGGCGAAGAGCCGGTCCCGCTGGCGTTCCATGTCCTCGGGGGCGGCCGGGAAGAGCTCACGGACTCCGGGGTTGTGCCAGAACAGGTGGGTGTAGAAGAACTTGGCCGCGTGCTCGGCCCGTCTCTCCACCACCGCGAAGCTGCTTTTCAAGATCCTCACATCCACAAACCCGAAAGTAGGAACACAGGGGAAGGTGAGGTCAAGCCTTGGATGATCTGCGGACAGCCGCGACGAACCACGCATATGGGTTGGTGGTCCCGGGGCGGGATACGGTCTCCAGGTGCACGAGCAGACCCCCGCAGCCCCCGAAGACCCCTCCGCCGCCCGGTCCGTGGACGGATCCGGCCCGACCCTGTTCGACTGGGAGTTCGCGACCGATCCGTACCCGGCGTACGCCTGGCTGCGCGAGCACGCCCCCGTGCACCGCACGAAGCTCCCCAGCGGGGTCGAGGCCTGGCTGGTCACCCGGTACGCCGACGCCCGCCAGGCCCTCGCCGACCAGCGGCTCAGCAAGAACCCGGTCCACCACGCCGAGCCCGCGCACGCCAAGGGCAAGACGGGGATCCCGGGGGAGCGCAAGGCCGAGCTCATGACCCACCTGCTCAACATCGACCCGCCGGACCACACGCGTCTGCGGCGGCTGGTGTCGAAGGCGTTCACCCCCCGCCGCGTCGCCGAGTTCGCCCCGAGGGTCCAGGAGCTGACCGACCACCTGATCGACCGGTTCGCGGCCAAGGGGGAGGCCGACCTCATCCACGAGTTCGCGTTCCCCCTCCCCATCTACGCCATCTGCGAGATGCTCGGCGTACCGCGCGAGGACCAGGACGACTTCCGCGACTGGGCGGGGATGATGATCCGCCACGGCGGCGGGCCCCGGGGCGGCGTAGCGCGGTCGGTGAAGCAGATGCGCACCTACCTCGGCGAGCTCATCCACCGCAAGCGCGAGGATCCCGGGGACGACCTCATCTCCGATCTGATCCGGGCCAGCGACCACGGCGACCACCTGACGGAGGCCGAGGCCACCGCCATGGCCTTCATCCTCCTGTTCGCGGGTTTCGAGACCACGGTCAACCTCATCGGCAACGGCGTCCACTCCCTCTTCATGAACCCGGACCAGCGCGAGCGCCTCCAGAGATCCCTGGCCGCGGGCGAGAGCGAGCTGCTCGCCACCGGGGTCGAGGAGCTGCTGCGCTACGACGGCCCCGTGGAGCTGGCGACCTGGCGGTTCGCCACCGAAGCGTTCGTCCTCGGCGGTCAGGACATCGCGGCGGGCGACCCGGTCCTGGTGGTCCTCGCGGCCGCCGACCGCGACCCCGACCGGTTCGCCGAGCCGGACACCCTCGACCTCTCCCGGACCGACAACCAGCACCTCGGATACGGGCACGGCATCCACTACTGCGTCGGCGCCCCGCTCGCCCGCCTCGAAGGGCAGACCGCCCTCGCGACCCTGCTGACGCGGCTGCCCGACCTGGAACTGGCCGTGCCGGCCGCGGAGCTGCGCTGGCGCGGCGGCCTCATCATGCGCGGGCTGCGGACGCTTCCGGTTCGGTTCACGGGGCAAACAGGCTGAAAACGTACTGACCTGAAGTCAGCCAACGCCCAAACTTGTGACAGGCGTTCGAAGCCCGCTAGGTTCTGCCGTTACCCCGCCGTTATGCGAAAGGTGCAACCTCATGGGTTCCGGGAACGGCCGCCACAGACGCCCCCGACAAGTGCCCGCACTTGTCGTCACCGCCGGAGTCGCCGGCTCCGCACTCGCCCTGCCGCTGTTCGCGGCGACCGGCGCGAGCGCGGCAGAGACCACCACGTGGGACAAGGTCGCCGAGTGCGAGAGCGGCGGCACGTGGAGCGCGAACTACGGCAGCGGCTCCTACGGCGGGCTGCAGTTCACCCAGGAGGAGTGGAGGAGTGCCGGGGGCCTCGACTTCGCCCCGCGCGCCGACCTCGCCAGCCGGTCCCAGCAGATAGCCGTGGCCGAGCGGGTCCTGGCCTCCGAGGGCCCGGCGGCGTGGTCGCAGTGCGGGACCTCGGCGGGACTGTCGCAGCAGGCGCCCGCCGCGGGCGTGGACCCGGGCGTTCCCCGGGAGTCCAGGCCCGCGTCCCCCTCCGTGGCGCGGCCGGACTCCGTCGTCCCCTACCTCGGCTCGGACACCCCGTCCACGGACTTCGGCGCCCCGACGCCCGCCGTGCCGTCCCCGACGGACACGCCCTCGTTCATGCTCCCCGACTTCCCGCTGCCCGTGATGCCGCATCCGGACCAGCCGACCGGGCCCACGCTCCCGGTGGACCCGACGGCGCCCACGACCCCGTCCGCGGGCCCGACGGATCCCACGACGCCCACGGCACCCACGACTCCGCTCCCGCCCGTGGACCCGACGGCGCCCGCCGTCCCGTCCCTCCCCGCGGACCCGACGGCGCCGACCGGTACGACGGCACCCGTCTCGCCGACCGCCCCGGCGACCCCCGACGCCACTGCCGGCCCGGCCGGCACGACGGCCGACGGGACGCAGGGCGGCGGCAAGCACCGCGGCCCGGCCGCGGTCGAGGCGCCGGTCACACTTGATGCGGTGTCGGACCCGAAGTACACCGTGAAGACGGGCGACACCCTGGTGACCATCGCGGACGCCAACGGAGTGACGGGCGGCTGGAACGCGCTCTACGAGGCCAACGAGCAGGTCATCGGCGGGAACGCCAACCTCATCAAGCCGGGCCAGAATCTGGATCTAACGCACGAATAGGGACACTTGAGGCGCCCGGGAAGAACCTGATTGTCCGTTTTCCGTAAGTGAGACATGTGTCTCTTCCGGTCAACTGGCGTGTCCGGTTCCCCGGGTTCCGCAAACCCCGTCCTCACCTGCGCAAACACCCCTGGGAAGAGCGCAAGTAGGCACCGTTTCCCCCCGGTGGCCCTCGTTGAACATCGGGGGGAGACCTGTCTACCTTCTGAATCGCTCGCCACCGCGGGCTCCTTCGACCGCATCGCCGAATCCTGCCGGCGGCCGGGGGGAACACTCGTCGCGCAAGCGCCGAAGGCAGGAGCGGGGGAACCAAGGTAGGCGCCGGAACCGGCCGTTGAGAGACGGTCACGGAACCGGCTAGGGGTTAAGACAGGCGCTAGGTCGCCTGGCCGGGCACTCACTCGCCCGAACCCGACAGCTCACCTCGAAGGCGTCGGTGAGGAGAACTCCATGCTGCTTTCCGCCAAGGGCAAGCACCGCCGCGGCTCCAAGGCCGTCCGCATCGTCACGCTCGCCGGCGTCGCCGGTGTGGCCGTCGCGGCCCCGCTGATGGCCGCGGGCACCGCTTCCGCTGCGACCACCTCCGAGTGGGACCGCGTCGCCTCCTGCGAGGCCGGCGGCAACTGGGCCATCAACACGGGCAACGGCTACTACGGCGGCCTGCAGTTCTCGTCCTCCACCTGGGCCGCCTACGGCGGCAAGGCGTACGCCGCGCAGGCCAACCAGGCCTCCAAGAGCCAGCAGATAGCCATCGCCGAGAAGGTCCTCAAGGGCCAGGGCAAGGGTGCCTGGCCGTCCTGTGGCGTGGGCCTGTCGAACTCCGCGTACAACGGTGGCGCGGCCGAGGCCGCTCCGAAGGCGGAGACGAAGAAGACCGAGACCAAGAAGACCGAGCCGAAGAAGACCGCGCCGAAGACGGAGAAGCGCTCCGAGGCCACCTCCCGCTCCGAGCGTCCGGCCGCCCCGGCCAAGCCGAAGACCGAGGCCCCCAAGACCGGCAACGGCTCCTACGAGGTCAAGTCCGGCGACACGCTGGGCACCATCGCCTCCTCGGCCGGCGTCTCCGGCGGCTGGGAGAAGCTCTTCGAGCTCAACAAGGACGTCGTCTCGGACGCCGACCTGATCTTCCCGGGTCAGAAGCTGAAGCTCAGCTGAATCCCGCGGTGACACCTCCGCGGCCGCGTTCGCGGCACACGTGATTCCCGCCGCCCGGCGCGTGGCCCCCACGCGCCGGGCGGCGCCGTGCGTCCTGACGATCCGCCGGGTGACGGCCGCGCGAAGGCCGGGCGCCGGGTGCGGCGAGTCTCTGCGATCAAGAGCCCTATGTCCTGTAAGAGGGGCATTCAGACCCTTTTTCGTCCCACCACACGGGCGGTCGGGCGGCCCGGTGCCCGGAGACGGTTAGGCTCTAAGCGGCAAGGCCATCCCACGGCCTGACACGCCACCGCACACCCAGCGTCACATCCCAGAAGGAGATGCTCGTGCCGTCCATCGACGTCGTCGTAGCCCGGGAAATCCTGGACTCCCGAGGCAACCCCACGGTCGAGGTCGAGGTGGGCCTCGACGATGGCAGCACCGGCCGTGCTGCAGTCCCGTCCGGCGCCTCCACCGGAGCGTTCGAAGCCGTAGAGCTCCGTGACGGTGACCCCAACCGCTACATGGGCAAGGGCGTCGAGAAGGCCGTCCTCGCCGTCATCGAGCAGCTCGGCCCGGAGCTCGTCGGCTACGACGCCACCGAGCAGCGCCTGATCGACCAGGCGATGATCGACCTGGACGCCACCGAGAACAAGGGCTCCCTCGGCGCCAACGCCATCCTCGGTGTCTCCCTCGCCGTCGCGCACGCCGCGTCCGAGGCCTCCGACCTCCCGCTCTTCCGCTACCTCGGCGGTCCGAACGCGCACCTGCTGCCCGTTCCGATGATGAACATCCTGAACGGCGGGTCGCACGCCGACTCCAACGTCGACATCCAGGAATTCATGATCGCCCCGATCGGCGCGGAGTCCTTCTCCGAGGCCCTTCGCTGGGGTGCCGAGGTCTACCACACCCTGAAGAAGGTCCTGCACACCAAGGGCCTCTCCACCGGTCTGGGTGACGAGGGCGGCTTCGCGCCGAACCTCGAGTCGAACCGCGCCGCTCTCGACCTCATCGTCGAGGCCGTCAAGCAGGCCGGCTACGTCCCGGGCAAGGACATCGCGCTCGCGCTCGACGTCGCCGCGTCCGAGTTCTACAAGGACGGCAAGTACGAGTTCGAGGGCCAGTCCCGCTCGGCCGCCGAGATGACCGACTACTACGCGGAGCTCGTCGACGCGTACCCGCTCGTCTCCATCGAGGACCCGCTGTTCGAGGACGACTGGGCCGGCTGGAAGACCCTCACCGACCGCCTCGGTGCCAAGGTCCAGATCGTCGGCGACGACCTCTTCGTCACCAACCCGGAGCGCCTCGCCCGCGGCATCGAAGAGGGCTCGGCCAACGCCCTGCTCGTGAAGGTGAACCAGATCGGTTCGCTGACCGAGACCCTCGACGCCGTCGAGATGGCCCAGCGCAACGGCTTCAAGTGCATGATGTCGCACCGCTCCGGCGAGACCGAGGACGTCACCATCGCCGACCTCGCGGTCGCCGTGAACTGCGGCCAGATCAAGACCGGCGCCCCGGCCCGTTCGGACCGTGTCGCCAAGTACAACCAGCTGCTGCGCATCGAGGAGATCCTCGACGACGCCGCGGTGTACGCGGGCCGCTCCGCCTTCCCGCGCTTCAAGGGCTGATCAGTCCTTCAGGGCGCAAGCCTCCCTACGTCCCCGCACTCGGTCCCGTACCGTGTGCGGGGACGTATTGCGTCGCGTGTACATAGGGGAGGCGGATCAATGGCCGGGAACCGGGACCGGTTCGCCACGTTCTCGACGGCGACCAGGCTCAAGCAGCTGGGCGAGCGGACCGCGGCACACGTCTACCGCTCGCAGTCCCGCCGCCAGGTGCGCCGCAGCCGGCTCACCGGCCGGGCCGCCCTGCTCGTCCTCGTCCTCTGTACCCTGGTCGTCGCCCTCGCGTATCCGATGCGCCAGTACGTGTCCCAGCGTTCGGAGATCGCGAAGCAGCAGAAGGCCGCCGCCTCCGCGCGGGACCGGCTGGAACGGCTGCGCGACGAGAAGGCACGCTGGCAGGACGACGCGTACGCGGAGCAGCAGGCGCGCAAGCACCTGCACTTCGTCCGGCCGGGCGAGATCAGCTACATCATGAGCGACCCCGGGGCCGAGGCCGCCGAGCACCGACGCAAGGGACAGGCCGCGACCGACCGCCCCTGGTACTCCAACGTCTGGGACGGCGTCGACAAGGCCGACCGCCCGGGCGACTGAGACGCACCCCCGCACGAGCCCATCCACGAGAACGAAAAGACTTCCTCCAGGCATGCAGACGCCCCCGCCCCAGACCGACCGGACCGAGCCGACCGCCGCAGACATCGAGGCGTTCGAGCAGCAGCTCGGCCGCCCGCCGCGCGGGCTGCGCGCCATCGCGCACCGCTGCCCCTGCGGGCAGCCGGACGTGGTGGAGACCGCCCCGCGGCTCCCCGACGGCACCCCCTTCCCGACGCTGTACTACCTGACCTGCCCCCGCGCCGCCGGTGCGATCGGCACGCTCGAGGCCAACGGCGTGATGAAGGAGATGCAGGGCCGCCTCGCCGGGGACCCGGAGCTGGCCGCCGCCTACCGGGCCGCGCACGAGGACTACCTCACCCGCCGCGACGCCATCGAGGTGCTCCAGGGCTTCCCCAGCGCCGGCGGCATGCCGGACCGGGTGAAGTGCCTGCACGTGCTGGTCGGCCACTCGCTGGCCGCGGGCCCGGGGGTGAACCCCTTCGGTGACGAGGCCCTGGCCATGCTGCCCGAGTGGTGGGCCAAGGGTGCCTGCGTCACGCCGTGCGCCGAGAGGAACGACGCGGAGAAGAAGGACGCGGAGAAGGAGTCCGGCGCATGACCCGGGTCGCGGGCGTCGACTGCGGTACGAACTCCATCCGGCTCCTCGTCGCGGACTGCGACCCCGGTACGGGCGAGCTCGTCGAGCTGGACCGCCGGATGACCGTCGTCCGCCTCGGCCAGGGCGTCGACAAGACGGGCCGGCTGGCCCCCGAGGCGCTGGCGCGCACCTTCGCGGCCTGCCGCGAGTACGCGGCGGTCATCAAGGAACTCGGGGCCGAGCGCGTGCGCTTCGTGGCGACCTCGGCCTCCCGGGACGCCGAGAACCGGGACGAGTTCGTCCAGGGCGTGCTGGACATCCTGGGCGTCGAACCCGAGGTGATCTCCGGCGACCAGGAGGCGGAGTTCTCCTTCTCGGGCGCGACCAAGGAGCTGACGGGCCGCACCGACCTGGAACGCCCCTTCCTGGTCGTGGACATCGGCGGCGGCTCGACCGAGTTCGTGGTCGGCGACGACCACGTCCAGGCGGCCCGCTCGGTCGACGTGGGCTGCGTCCGGATGACCGAGCGTCACCTGACGGTCGACGGGGTCGTCAGCGATCCGCCGACCGAGGCGCAGGTCGCGGCCATACGGTCCGACATCGAGGCGGCGCTGGACCTGGCCGCCGGGACGGTCCCGCTGGCGCGGGCGCGCACGCTGGTCGGCCTGGCCGGCTCGGTGACGACGGTCGCCGGGATCGCGCTCGGTCTGACGGAGTACGACTCGCAGGCGATCCACCACGCGCGGATCCCGTACGAGACGGTCCGCGCGATCAGTGAGCGGATGCTGACGCTGACCCACGCCGAGCGCGCGGCGATCCCGGTGATGCACCCGGGCCGGGTCGACGTGATCGGCGCGGGCGCGCTGGTCCTGCTGGCGGTCATGGAGCGCGTGGGCGCCTCGGAGGTCGTGGTCTCGGAGCACGACATCCTCGACGGCATCGCGATCAAGACCGCGGAAGAGGTCGAGGCCGGCAAGCAGCGGTCCTGATCGGCCGCATCGCTGAACGGTTGGGGCTCGCGGTCAGCTGACCGCGAGCCCCAACCGTCGTCCTCAGAGGGTGCGGTAGACGTCACGGCGGTCGCCGACCTCGACGACGAGGATGACGAGCTCTCCGTCCAGGACCCGGTAGCTGCCGACCCGGAGTCGGTAGAGGCCACAGGGGCCGGTGAGCTTCTTGATGTCGGCGTCCTCGCGGAAGGGGTCGTCCCCCAGCGCGGTCAGTGCGGCCAGGACGCGCATCGCGGCAGGCTTGTCGATCGTCCGAAGCTGCCGCTGTGCCGCGGTGGTGAACCGGAAGGCGTACTTCACGCCGGGTCGTCACCGCTCTCGGTGAACAGGTCGGCCAGCAGCTCGGCCATGGTCACCGTCGCGCCGCCTTCGGCCAGCACTGCCTCCGCCTCGCGTGCGAGCAGTTCGTCGGCCGCCTCTTCGAGCGCGTTGAAGTCCGCGATGGGGACCAGGGCGGCCACGGGGGCGCCGTTGCGGGTGATTATGGTCGGTGCGCCCTGCTGGGCACGGTTGATGTGGTCCGCGAGGTGGGCGCGGGCTTCGCGCACGGTCACAGCGTTCTCACTCATGACGCCGGCGTACGCACGCCTGTGTACACGTGCGCTGCACGCGCAACGAGGTGTGGGTTCACCGGAGCGCCGCCGCCGTGTTCCGGGTTCACCCGGCCCGGTTGATGTGGTCCGCGGGCCTCGAATCCCGCCCTCCGGATGAAGTTCGTGAAGTTCTTCACAAGGAAAAGATGTGCAGGAGGCCGCTGGAGGAGCCTTTTGGGTGCCTCGAGAGCCACTCGAGCCTTCATTTGGTGAGCGTTCGTGCGAATGGAGCCCGGCGCGAAGGTCTGCCGGTAGGTATCCACGAACCCGGTGGTCTAC
The DNA here is from genome assembly GCF_040611715.1 of Streptomyces sp. NPDC006544. Lineage (NCBI taxonomy): Bacteria > Bacillati > Actinomycetota > Actinomycetes > Kitasatosporales > Streptomycetaceae > Streptomyces > Streptomyces sp. NPDC006544. Next base: position 14,146 of record NZ_JBEXOV010000040.1, read on the forward strand.
TCCGCTTACGGGGCTGGAGGCCAGTTCAGCACTGGTGTTCAACGACTCCCGTTACCTCCTGGTTCCCGCTTCGCGCCATGACCTGGGTCACGTGGGCGGCGGAGTGTAGCAGAGGGGCTCGAGGTCCTTGTGAAGGGGCTCACGAGCGTCACTCCGTGGGGTGCTGGATACTTTTCCCATGAGCACCACGGAGCGTCCCAGGATCCTCGTTGTAGGAGGTGGGTACGTAGGCCTGTACGCAGCCAAGCGCATCATGAAGAAGATGCGCTACGGCGAGGCGACCGTCACGGTCGTCGACCCGCGCTCGTACATGACCTACCAGCCCTTCCTCCCTGAAGTGGCCGCAGGCAGCATCTCGCCTCGGCACGTCGTCGTCCCGCTGCGACGCGTGCTGCCCAAGGCTGAGGTTCTCACCGGCCGGGTCACGAACATCGACCAGGACCGCAAGGTCGCCGTCGTCACGCCGCTGGTCGGCGAGGCGTACGAGCTGCCTTTCGACTACCTGGTGATCGCGCTCGGCGCCGTCTCCCGCACCTTCCCGATCCCCGGCCTCGCCGAACAGGGCATCGGCATGAAGGGCGTCGAAGAGGGCATCGGCCTGCGCAACCACGTACTCGAGCAGCTCGACAAGGCCGAGTCCACGACGGACGAGGACGTCCGCCGCAAGGCCCTCACCTTCGTCTTCGTCGGCGGCGGCTTCGCCGGTGCGGAGACCATCGGCGAGGTCGAGGACATGGCCCGCGACGCCGCGAAGTACTACTCCAGCATCAAGCGCGAGGACATGCGCTTCATCCTGGTCGACGCGGCCGACAAGATCCTCCCCGAGGTCGGGCCCAAGCTCGGCACCTGGGGCAAGGAGCACCTCGAGTCCCGCGGCATCGAGATCTACCTCAGCACCTCCATGGACTCCTGCGTGGACGGCCACGTCGTGCTGAAGAACGGCCTCGAGGTCGACTCCAGCACCATCGTGTGGACCGCCGGCGTCAAGCCCAACCCGGCGCTGGCCCGCTTCGGCCTGCCGCTCGGCCCCCGCGGCCACGTGGACGCCCAGCCGACCCTCCAGGTCACGGGCACGGACTACATCTGGACCGCCGGCGACAACGCCCAGGTGCCCGACCTCGCCGCCCGCAAGGCCGGCGTGGAGAACGCCTGGTGCCCGCCGAACGCCCAGCACGCGCTGCGCCAGGCCAAGGTCCTCGGCGACAACGTCATCTCGGGCATGCGGGGCTTCCCGCAGTCGGACTACTCGCACTCCAACAAGGGTGCGGTGGCGGGTCTCGGCCTCCACAAGGGCGTCGCGATGATCGTCATGGGCAAGATGAAGATCAAGCTCAAGGGCCGGCTCGCCTGGTACATGCACCGTGGCTACCACGGCATGGCCATGCCGACCTGGAACCGCAAGATCCGCGTCTTCGCCGACTGGACCCTCGCCATGTTCCTCAAGCGCGAGGTCGTCTCCCTCGGTGCTCTGGAGACCCCCCGCGAGGAGTTCTACGAGGCCGCCAAGCCGGCTCCGGCCGCCGTCGCCGCCCCGGCCGAGAAGGCCAAGGCCTCCTGACCCCGTCCGGCGGGACCAGCGGGACCGGCGCCGGGCCGAGCACGCCCGGTACGGACCAGTAGGACCAGCAGGACCAGCACGACCCAGCGTGACCCGAAGGGGCCGCCCGCCATCCGTGGTGCGGGCGGCCCCTTCGGCGTACCTCGAGCACCGCTCGGATGCGCGGGCGGTGGACCCGTCCGGCGGCTTATCCGCCGCCCAGGACGGGTAGACGCTTGGGTCGGACCTTTCTGGAGGTGGGCCATGACCGACGCCGCGCTGCGGCTGGCCGCTACGGCCGAGACCCTGCTCGGCACCCCCCTGCCCGTGCGCGTGAGGGCCTGGGACGGCAGTGAAGCGGGACCGCCCGGCGGCCCCGTGCTCGTCCTGCACCGCCGCCGCGCCCTGCGCCGGCTGCTGTGGAAGCCGGGCGAGCTGGGCCTGGCACGGGCCTGGGTCTCGGGGGAGATGACGGTGGAGGGCGATCTGTTCGCCCTCCTCGAACAGGTGGCGCCGCTGCTGTGGGAAAGCGGCAGGCCGCCCGGCGAAGAGCCGGCGGACCGGGCGCCCGACGGACTGCGGTCCCTGCTGCGCGACCCCGCGCGGCGGGCGGCCGTACGGGACCTCGTGCGCCTGGCCCGGCCGTGGCCGGCGCCCGCGCCGCCGTCCGAGGAGGCCGAGCGGCGCGGCGGACCGCGCCACACCAGGGGCCGCGACCGCGATGCCATCAGCCACCACTACGACGTGGGCAACGAGTTCTACGCCCACGTGCTCGGCCCCTCGATGGTGTACTCCTGCGCCTATTGGAGCCCGGGCGGCACGTTGGAGGAGGCCCAGCGCGACAAGCTCGACCTGGTCTGCCGCAAACTGGCCCTGCGTCCCGGGGACCGGCTCCTGGACGTCGGCTGCGGCTGGGGCTCCATGGCCCTGCACGCGGCGCGCGAGTACGGCGTCCGGGTCACCGGGATCACCCTCTCGCGCGAGCAGGCCGCCTTCGCGCGCAAGCGGGTGGCCGAGGAGGGCCTGGCCGACCTGGTCGAGATCCGGGTGCAGGACTACCGGGACGTCAAGGACGGTCCGTACGAGGCCATTTCCTCCATCGGCATGGCCGAGCACGTGGGCTCCGACCGCTACCGCGCGTACGCCCGGACCCTGTACGGGCTGCTGCGGCCCGGCGGCCGGCTGCTGAACCACCAGATCGCCCGGCGCCCCGAGCCCGACGAAGAGGCGTACCGGATCGACGAGTTCATAGACGCCTACGTCTTCCCCGACGGCGAGCTCTCCCCGCTCGGCACCACCGTCGGGGAACTGGAGCGGGCCGGTTTCGAGGTCCGCGACGTGGAGGCGCTGCGCGAGCACTACGCGCTCACCCTGCGGGCCTGGGTGGCGCGGCTGGAGAAGCACTGGGACGAGGCCGTCCGGCTGACCTCCCCCGGGCGGGCCCGCGTCTGGCTGCTGTACATGGCCGCCTCGGCGCTCGGCTTCGAGCGCAACCGGCTCGGCGTCAACCAGGTGCTGGCCGTGCGCACCGACGGCCGGGGCCCGGCGGACTCCGGGATGCCGCTGCGCGCCCGCGAGTGGCGGGCGTAGCGCGCGCGGGCTGACGGGGAAAACGGCCGGGGGCCCCGCGACGTGACGTCGCGGGGCCCCCGGCCGTCGTGCGGACGGTCCTGGTGCGGCAGCGGTCGGCTACTCCGTCTTGATGGCGGTCAGCATGTTCAGCCGGGCGGCGCTGCGGGCCGGCCACATGGCCGCCAGGGCGCCGACGATGCCGGCCAGCAGCATGAAGATCGCGATCCGGTCGAAGGGGATGACCAGGGCGTAGTCCGGGATCGAGGCCTTGAGGGTCTCGCCGACCGCCCAGGCGATGAAGGTGCCGAGGACCACCCCGATCACCGCGCCGAAGAGGGAGATCACGATGGCTTCCAGGCGGATCATGTTCTTGACCTTGCCGCGGTCCAGGCCGATCGCCCGCAGCATGCCGATCTCCTGCGTCCGCTCGTACACGGACATCGCCAGGGTGTTGACGACGCCGAGGACCGAGATGATCAGGGCCATGCCGAGCAGGCCGTACATGATGTTCAGGGCGGTGTTGATGATGCCGCCCATCTCGTTGCGGATGTCCTGCTGGGTGGCGAAGGTGATCGCCGGGTTCTTGCCGAGGGCGTCGACGAGGGACTGCTCGGCCTTCTCCGAGGCGCCGCCGTCCATCTTGACGTAGACCTCGCGGATGTGCGGCTCCTCGCTGTGCCGGTCGAGCACGGTGTGGTCGATCACGTAGGGGGAGAGCATGCCCTGCATGTCCTTGTAGATCGCGCCGACCTTGAGGTCCGCCTTCTGGTCGTCCTCGAAGGTGGCCTTCAGCGTGGAGCCGACCGACAGACCGGCGCTCTTCGCGGTCTTCTCGGCGACCGCCACCTCGCCCTTGGCGAGGCTGTCCATCTGCCCGCTGACCACGTCGAAGTGGAGGAGCTGGCCGATGGCGGCCGGGCTGACGCCGGAGACGGAGTGGAACTCCTCGCCGTCACCGGTCCGCAGGAACCCGTCCTGCTGCGGGGAGACCGCCTTGACGCCCGGGGCCTTCGCCAGGGCCGGGAGCACGGAGGGGTCCAGGGTGCCCATCGTGTTGCCCATGGAGACCTTGTAGTCGGCCTTGAGGTGGTCCGTGGTCATCCGGTCGATGGCCTCGCCCATGGTGATGCCGAGCACCGACAGGGCCGTGACCAGGGTCAGGCCGATGGCGAGGGAAGCGGCGGTGACGGCGGTGCGGCGCGGATTGCGGACCGCGTTCTGCGCGGCGAGCTTGCCGGCGACGCCGAAGACCTTCTCCAGCAACGGGCGGACGGCGGTGATGACCGGACGGGAGAGCGCCGGCAGCAGGATGATGATGCCGATCATCGTGAAGAAGGCGCCGGCGCCGATCATCGTCTTGCCGTCCTTGCCGGTCATCGCGCCGCCGAGGATGGCGAGCAGACCGAGCAGGGTGAACGCGCCGCCGATGCTGTTGCGCAGCACCAGGGACTTCGCGGTGGCCGGCAGGTGGGCGCTGCCCATGGCGGCGACCGGGGCGATCTTCGCGGTGCGGCGGGCGGGCAGCCAGGCGGCGAGCATCGTGACGAAGACGCCGATGCCGATCGCGGCGGCGACGGTGAGGGGGGCGACGACCAGCGGGCCGGCCGGGATCTTCGCGCCGAAGGCGCCCATCGCGGAGCGCATGCCGATGGCGAGGCCGACACCGGCGATCAGGCCTACGGCGGAGGAGACCACGCCGACGACCAGGGCCTCGGCCAGGACCGAGCGCTTGACCTGGCCGCGGTTGGCGCCCACGGCGCGCAGCAGGGCCAGCTCCTTCGTGCGCTGGGCGACCAGCATGGTGAAGGTGTTGTAGATCAGGAAGACGCCGACGAAGAGTGAGATCAGCGCGAACGTCAGCAGCATCTGGTTCATGCTGGTCATGCCGTCGCTGATGTTCTTGGCCTGTTCGGCGGCGAGCTGCGCGCCGGTCTGGGCCCTGGCGTCCTTGCCGATGAGGGGCTTGATCTCGGCGAGCAGCCTGTCGGCGTCGGCGCCGGCCTTGGCGCTGATGGAGAGCTCGTCGTAGAACCCGGGTGCCAGGTAGAGCTGCTGGGCGGTCGGGGTGTCGAACAGGACCAGCGAGCCGCCCGCGTTCACCTGGCCGTCCTCCGTGGTGAAGACGCCGGCGAGGGTGTACTCCTTGGCCGGTCCGTTCTCGGCCACGCGGACCTTGTCGCCGACCTGGTACTTGCCGCGCCGGGCCGTCTCCTTGTCGAGCGCGATCTGGTCGGCGCCGGCCGGGCCGTTGCCGTCGAAGAAGGCGTAGCGGGGGTCCTTGCCGTCCTTCAGCGGGACGAAGTTGGCGCCGGCGTTGGACCAGCCGGTGCCGATCAGCTTGCCGTCCTGGTCGCCGACGGCGGCGAAGCCCTGGACGCGGCCCGAGGCGGCGTCCACATCGCGGAGCGCCTTGACCCTGTCGAGGGTCTGCTGGCTGATGCCCGGCTCGCCCTCCTTGACGCCCTGATCGTTGCGGGAGGGGCCATAGGAGGTGACCGAGACGGCTACGCCCTCGAAGCTCTTGGCGGACTGGTTCGACATCGCCTTGCCGACGGTGTCGGTGAAGACGAGCGTGCCGGAGACGAAGGCGACGCCGAGGACGACGGCGAGCACCGTCATCAACAGCCGGGCCTTGTGCGCGAGCACGTTGCGCAGGGCGGTACGGAACATGGTGGAGGAGTCCAGGTGGTCAGGGGTCGGCGGGGACGGGCGTCGGAGCGGGGAGCGGGCGTCCCTCAGCTGGTGCGGCCCTTGGCGTCGAAGGCCTTCATGCGGTCGAGCACGCCGTCCGCGGTCGGGTTCAGCATCTCGTCGACGATGCGGCCGTCGGCGAGGAAGATGACGCGGTCCGCGTAGGAGGCGGCGACCGGGTCGTGGGTGACCATCACCACGGTCTGGCCGAGCTCGCGGACCGAGTTGCGCAGGAAGCCGAGGACTTCGGCGCCCGAGCGCGAGTCCAGGTTTCCGGTCGGCTCGTCACCGAAGATGATCTCGGGGCGGGAGGCCAGGGCGCGGGCGACGGCCACGCGCTGCTGCTGACCGCCGGAGAGCTGCGTGGGGCGGTGGCCGAGGCGGTCGGAGAGGCCGACCATCGAGATCACCGAGTCGAGCCACTGGCGGTCGGGCTTGCGGCCCGCGATGTCCATGGGGAGCGTGATGTTCTCCAGGGCCGTCAGCGTCGGCAGCAGGTTGAAGGCCTGGAAGATGAAGCCGATCTTGTCCCGGCGCAGCTGCGTGAGCTGCTTGTCCTTCAGGGTGGAGAGCTCGGTCTCGCCGATCCGGACGGACCCGGCGGAGAAGGTGTCCAGGCCGGCGACGCAGTGCATCAGCGTGGACTTGCCGGAGCCCGAGGGGCCCATGATCGCGGTGAACTGGCCCGCGGCGAAGTCCACGGAGACGTTCTCCAGAGCGACCACCTGGGTCTCGCCCTGGCCGTACACCTTGGAGAGGCCGGTGGCGCGCGCGGCGACGGCCTGGGTGGTGTGCGGGGCGTAGTTCATGGTGGTCACGGATCGACTCCTCGGGCTGCGGACCGGGCTCACGGTCCGCGGTGGGCGGGACCTCCCCATCGTCAGGGCGCCCACCCCTTCCGCGGATCAGCCGTGGTGCCCGTTCTCCGGCCCACTCGAGTCTGACGCGGACGGGTCCGCCTCCTCCTTTGGGATGACGGCCGCCGGGCCCAAGGAGGGGGTGGGCGGGGGCCGGTGGGCACGCGGCGGGGCGCCGGCCGCGGCCCGCTCGGGTGGCCGGCGCGGGCGCCCGGGCGGCGGCGCGGCGGGGCCGGTACGGGGCGTGCGACGGGGGCGGTACGGGGTGTTGCGGGGCGCGCGGCGGGGCGCGGAGAGGGGCGTGCGGCGGGGCGCGGTGCGAGGAGGGTGGCGCGAGGGGTGGCGCGGGGGTGGCGCGGGCCATCGAAATCCCGTCAATCCCACGGCGCCATGATCGACGCGGGCAGGGGGCCGACCGTGCGTTCTCCGTCCTGACACTCCATCAATCACCAATAAAATCAGACAACATCGGCGAGAACCCCAGGTGGGGGTGCGGGCGTTGCCGATAGGCTCGACCGTAGCGTTCAAGGTTTTTCCAAGGGGGCCGCTACGCCCTGCGCCCGGATGGTGGAATGCAGACACGGCGAGCTTAAACCTCGCTGACCTTCGGGTCGTGCCGGTTCAAGTCCGGCTTCGGGCACGACGACGTTCCGTCCGACCGGAACGTGCGAACGGCGGGGGCGCCCGAAGGGCCCCCGCCGCCGCCCTCGCACGACCCCGTACCCCGTGCCCCGTCGCCGGGCGATGCCGGGCAGGATCACGCGCGGGATTCCGGCCCCTTTGCCGGTCCCGTCCCGGAAAGATCCTCCTCGAGCAGTAGGGCGATTCCTTTGCTACCGCATTACTCTTGACGCGAGGCCGCGCACGGTGGCCACGGAGGAGTGAGATGAGGAGCAGCAACCCGGTCTTCTCGCGACGGGGGTTCAGCCGCGACAACGGCGCTTACGCGGGCTTCGGCACGCAGCAGCCCCAGGCCGGGACCACGACCAACCCGTACGCGACCAACCCGTACGCGACCGACCCGGCCACGGGTATGCCGCAGGCTCCGGTCCGCGGAAATGCGATGACCATCGACGACGTCGTGAGCCGTACGGCCATGACGCTCGGCACGGTCGTCCTGACGGCGGTCATCTCCTGGATCGCGCTGCCCGTCGACCCGGCCAACATCAACAAGTCGTACGGCATCGCCATCGGCGCCGCGCTCATCGCGTTCGTCCTCGCGATGGTGCAGTCGTTCAAGAGCAAGCCCGTACCGGCGCTGATCCTGGCCTACGCGGCGTTCGAGGGTGTCTTCCTCGGTGTCATCAGCTCGGCCACCAGCACCTACATCAGCCCGGGCGTGGTCATCCAGGCCGTGATGGGCACGATGTGCGTCTTCGCCGGCGTACTGATCGCCTACCGGATGCGCTGGATCAACGTGAACCGGCGCTTCGTCGGCTTCGTGCTGGCCGCCGCCATGGGCTTCATGCTCCTGATGGCCGTCAACCTGCTGTTCGCCGTCTTCGGCGGCGGCGACGGCCTGGGCTTCCGCAGCGGCGGTCTCGGCATCCTCTTCGGCGTCATCGGCATCATCCTCGGTGCCTGCTTCCTCGCCCTGGACTTCAAGCAGGTCGAGGACGGCGTGACCTACGGCGCCCCGCGCGAGGAGTCCTGGCTGGCGGCCTTCGGCCTCACCATGACCCTGGTGTGGATCTACATGGAGATGCTGCGCCTGATCTCCATCCTCAAGGGTGACTAGCAGCAGGACCGGCCGGACCCGATGAGCTGAGGAAGGCCCCGCGAGCAAGAGCTCGCGGGGCCTTCCCGCGTGTCGGGGGCCGACGGAATCGGGGGACTTAGGACAGGGGCAGGGGCTCGCTCAGCCGAACTTGCGGGCGGCCCTGCGCAGGTCGTGCTCGTGGATGATCGCCTTGGCCTGGCCGTACGAGAGTTCGTGCGCGCCGAGAAGCCAGCTGACCTTCTCCTCGAACCGGAAGAGGGACGGACCGTCATCCACGGTGCGCAGCCAGTCGGACAGCTCACGACCGGTGCTCCCGGGAATTCTGTCGATCATGTTGCGGTGGGTCTGCTCGGAGAACTCTACGGACATGGGCGCCTCCGGAGGTATCGCCGGTCTGCTCTCGTCACGCCACCGTGCCGGAGAGTTCGCCCGTTGGCAATGGTGCCGTGGCGGCGCGTAAGGTCGGCCGGGTGCTCGATACCTCACCCCTGACCGTCGCCGTGGAACGTTTCGCCGACCGGTTGCGGGCCGCGCCGCAGAGCCGGCTCCAGCGGGGTGCCGCCGAGGCGGCGCTGGAACTGGCCCGGGAACTGTCCGTACGGGCGCAGCGGCTGGAGGCGGCCGCCCGGGGCTCCGCGGACGCCCAGGGGGCGGCTGCGGAGCGCGAGATGCCGGACGCGGGGATCTTCGTCGTCGGCGACCAGGTGGCCGTGGCCGGGCTGGACCTCGCCGAGGCGCTGCGCTCGGCGGCCCCGGACGGCACGAAGGCCCCGTCCGCGATGCTGGACGAGGCCGTACGGCTGGTGGAGCTGGCGGAAGTCAGAGCGATGCGATGACGCGGTCGGCGAGGATGTAGACGTTGCTGTCCGGGTCCTCGGCGTCGCCGCAGGAGAAGGTCAGGGCGTAGGCGCCGGAGATGCCCGAACCGCCCAGCAGGACCGGGGCGCTGCCCGAGCGCAGGGCCTCGGCCAGGCGCTCCGCGGTCTCCCGGTGGCCCGGGGTCATGCAGAGCGTCGTGCCGTCGGTGAAGACGTACACGTCCAGGGTGCCGAGCGGGCCGGGGCGGACGTCCGCGAGGGCCGTACGGGCCTCCGCGAGCTCTTCCAGGCGGCTGACCGTACGCTCGTGGTCGACGCCGGGGTGCGACTGGACCGGTACGAAGTCGGGGTGCGAGGGGTGGCGTCGGCGGGCGGCGGCCAGCTCGGCCGACTCCGCGCCCAGATCGGCGTCCTGGTACTCGTCGGCCGGCTCGTCCCCGAGCAGCGGCTCCAGACCGACCAGGTCCACCTGGCGCGGCAGGAAGACCGGGCTGTCGTCGCCGAGGCCGGACGGCCCGCCCAGCAGCGAGGGGGCGTCGGCGGCGTCACGCGCCTCCTGGGCGGCCCAGAACGCACGCGCCTCGGCGAGCTCGCGCTCGCGCTCCTCGGCGAGGGCCTCGGCCACGGCGGCTCGTATCTCGGCTGCGGGGGACTCCACGGCGGCGCGGGCGTGCGGCACGGACGCGCCGCGCGGGTGCGCCGAGGTGACCAGCTCACCGCGCAGCCCCGTGACCTGCTTGCGCAGGCCGTGGACGGCGTGCAGCGCAGCCGCGCCGACGGCCGTGGCAGCGGCCGTGGACAGCAGTAGGGCAAGAGACATGGCGCTCACTGACTAGCTCCTGGTTGATTCGATCCCCCGACTTCCTACATCAGCTTGTCCTCACCTGGGAATGGCCGGCAGTGCATTACGTCATGAATTGGACAGGCCTTTCGTCCCAGGGCCCCCGCCGGAACATGGTCTGACCTGGGGATATGACGATCCCCCAAGATGAAGGTCACATCCTGGGGGACATTTGGTCACAGATTGGCCGCGACAGGATTGGATTCGCAGTCCGTACGGGGCCCGGGATCGAGCGGATCCCGTGCGGCGCCTGACCTCGGGCCTTGATCGGTCCGGCCGCGGCCGGCCGAGCCGTGTTCGGCCGGTCGCGGAGCGCTCAGGGCGCGCATCCTCCTCGCCCGCGTCCTCGCGACCGGCTCGGCGTACTCAGCTCAGGCGCTCGATGACCATCGCCATGCCCTGGCCGCCGCCGACGCACATCGTCTCGAGGCCGAACTGCTTGTCGTGGAACTGCAGGCTGTTGATCAGCGTGCCGGTGATGCGCGCGCCGGTCATCCCGAAGGGGTGACCGACGGCGATGGCCCCGCCGTTGACGTTCAGCTTCTCCAGCGGAATCCCGAGGTCCCGGTAGGAGGGGATGACCTGGGCCGCGAAGGCCTCGTTGATCTCGAAGAGGTCGATGTCGCCGACGGTCAGGCCCGCGCGCCGCAGCGCCTGCCTGGAGGCCTCGACCGGGCCCAGGCCCATGATCTCGGGGGAGAGGCCGGTGACGCCGGTGGAGACGATCCGGGCGAGCGGGGTCAGGCCCAGCTCGCGGGCCTTGGTGTCGCTCATGACGACCAGCGCCGCGGCGCCGTCGTTCAGCGGACAGCAGTTGCCGGCCGTGACCAGGCCGTCGGGACGGAAGACCGGCTTGAGGCCCTCGACGGCCTCCAGGGTGACCCCGGCGCGCGGGCCGTCGTCGGTGGAGACGACCGTGCCGTCCGGCGTGGTGACCGGGGTGATCTCGCGGGCCCAGAAGCCGTTCTTGATGGCTTCCTCGGCCAGGTTCTGCGAGCGCACGCCGAACTCGTCCATGTCGCGCCGCGTCACGCCCTTCAGGCGGGCCAGGTTCTCGGCGGTCTGGCCCATCTGGATGTACGCGTCCGGGGTCCGGCCGTCCTCGCGCGGGTCGTGCCAGGTGGATCCGGTGCTCTGGGCCACCGAGGCGGTGTGGGCCTCGGACTCGGCGAAGAACGGGTTGTGGGTGCCCGGGATCCCGTCGGAGGAGCCGTTCACGGACCGCGACACCATCTCCACGCCCGCGGAGATGAAGACGTCGCCCTCGCCCGCCTTGATGGCGTGCAGCGCCATCCGGGAGGTCTGGAGCGAGGAGGCGCAGTAGCGGGTGATCGTGGTGGCGGGCAGGTGGTCCATGCCCATCTGCACGGCCACGATGCGGCCCAGGTTGTGGCCCTGCTCGCCGCCCGGGAGGCCGCAGCCCAGCATCAGGTCGTCGATCAGGAGCGGGTCCAGCTCGGGGATCTTCGCGAGGGCGGCCTGGATGACCGTGGCCGTCAGATCGTCCGGTCGGACGTCCTTGAGGGATCCCTTGAAGGCGCGGCCGATGGGAGACCGGGCGGTGGAAACGATGACGGCTTCGGGCATCGGGGCTCCAAGGGAGGTGGTGTCGTACCGGGACCGCATGCGAAGTTACCGCCCCGTACCGTCGAGGTCACGGCCCTTTCGATGTGACTCCGGTCGCTCTGGCCGTGTTCCCGCCCGCCTTTCCGTCCCCCCGCGGGGGCCGGCCCGTCCCGTCGGCTCCTCCGGTCCCCTGCGCGAGGTCCTCGCCCGGCACCCGCCGCCGGCGCCGGTACTTGAGCAGGGCCCACGGTCCCCGCGCCCCCGTGACCTCCGTGCCCGCCAGTCCCGCCGCCGCCGAGGCGGCCTTGGCGACCGGGAGCATGTCCTCGTTGCGCGACACGTCCAGCCGGTCCGACTCGGGCCACAGCTCCAGGGCCGCGCACAGGGTCGGCAGCACGGCCATCGCGGCGGTCGCGTAGCCCTCCGTCGACGGGTGGTAGGAGTCCGGACCGAACATCTCGCGGGGGTTCGCCGCGAACTCCGGCCCCAGCAGATCGCCCATCGAGACGGTACGGGCGCCCAGCGCGAGCACCCCGATCGTCTGGGCCGCGGCCAGCTGCCGCGACACCCGGCGGGCCAGCCACCGCAGCGGCTGGTACACCGGCTCGATGGTCCCCAGGTCCGGACAGGTGGCGACGACGACCTCGGAGCCCGCGAGCCGCAGCCGGCGCACGGCCCCGGTCAGCAGCCGGACCGACTGGGTCGGCGGCATGCGCCGCGTCACGTCATTCGCGCCGATCATGATCACGCACACGTCGGGGGCCGGCTCGTCCCCGTCCAGCAGCAGCCCCGCCTGCCGGTCCAGGTCGTCGGACATGGCCCCGGACAGCGCCACGTTCCGCAGCTCCACCGGCCGCTCGGCCACCGCCGCCAGCCCCGAGGCCAGCAGCGCGCCCGGGGTCTGCCGCGCCCGGTGCACCCCCAGCCCGGCGGCCGTGGAATCGCCCAGCATGCCGAGCCGCAGCGGGCCCGGGCTCAGCTCCGGCCCGCCGAACTCGCTCCCGTACAGCCCGTCCGCACGCGGCGGATCGGCCAGCCCGGAGCCGACCGTCCGCTTCGCGAACTGCAACTCGGCCACGACCAACCCCACCGCGGCGGCCCCGACGAGCCCGAGCCCGCCCCCGCCGTACGCCGCGCCCGCCGCGATCCGGCGGGCCGTCCTCGCCCTGGACACCCTCGTGCCACCTCCTCGGTACCTGGTCCTGATGACCTACCTGCCCCGTACTGCCGGTCGGCCAATCCCTTTGCGCATACTCTGGCCGAGCCTCCCGGAGAACCCGTGGAGTCCCCTCCTTGGAGAACATGGTGCAATTCCACGACTCGATGATCAGCCTCGTCGGCAATACCCCGCTGGTGAAGCTCAACCGTGTGACCGAAGGCCTCCAGGCCACCGTCCTTGCCAAGGTCGAGTACTTCAATCCCGGCGGATCCGTGAAGGACCGGATCGCCGTCAGGATGATCGAGGCCGCAGAACAGAGCGGAGCCCTCAAGCCCGGTGGCACCATCGTGGAGCCGACGAGCGGCAACACGGGTGTAGGACTCGCCATCGTGGCCCAGCAGAAGGGCTACAAGTGCATCTTCGTCTGCCCTGACAAGGTCTCGCTCGACAAGATCAACGTGCTGCGCGCCTACGGCGCCGACGTGGTGGTCTGCCCGACGGCCGTCGACCCCGAGCACCCGGACTCGTACTACAACGTGTCCGACCGCCTCGTACGCGAGACGCCCGGCGCCTGGAAGCCCGACCAGTACAGCAACCCGAACAACCCGCGCTCGCACTACGAGACCACCGGTCCCGAGCTGTGGGACCAGACGGACGGGAAGATCACCCACTTCGTGGCCGGCGTCGGCACGGGCGGCACGATCTCCGGCACCGGCGGCTACCTCAAGGAGGTGTCGGGCGGCAAGGTCAAGGTGATCGGCGCCGACCCCGAGGGCTCGGTCTACTCCGGCGGCTCGGGCCGCCCGTACCTCGTCGAGGGCGTCGGCGAGGACTTCTGGCCGACCGCCTACGACCGCAACGTGACGGACGAGATCATCGCGGTGTCCGACAAGGACTCCTTCCAGATGACCCGCCGCCTCGCCAAGGAGGAGGGCCTCCTCGTCGGCGGCTCCTGCGGCATGGCGGTCGTCGCGGCGCTGCGCGCGGCGGAGGGGCTCGGCCCGGACGACGTGGTCGTCGTCCTGCTCCCCGACTCCGGGCGCGGCTACCTCAGCAAGATCTTCAGCGACGAGTGGATGGCCGGGCACGGCTTCCTGGAGGACGCCGGTCCCGCCGCGCGGATCGGTGACGTGCTGGCGGACAAGGAGGGGGGCAGCATCCCCTCCCTCGTCCACATGCACCCCGAGGAGACCGTCGGCGAGGCCATCGAGGTGCTGCGCGAGTACGGCGTCTCGCAGATGCCGATCGTCAAGCCGGGTGCGGGCCACCCCGACGTGATGGCGGCCGAGGTCATCGGCTCGGTGGTCGAGAAGGAACTGCTGGCGGCGCTCTTCGCGCAGCGGGCGTCCCTCGGCGACCCGCTGGAGAAGCACATGTCCTCGCCGCTCCCGCAGGTCGGCTCCGGCGAACCGGTGTCCGAGCTGATGGCGGTCCTGGGCGAGGCGGACGCGGCGATCGTCCTGGTCGAGGGCAAGCCGACGGGCGTGGTGAGCCGCCAGGACCTGCTGGCGTTCCTGGCGAAGACCGCGAAGTAGTTCCCCGGGGGCCGGTGTCCCGGCCGACGCACAATCGGTACGGTGCCGTCACGTCACGGCAGCACCGGCTTAACACGGCTCCGGCACAGTGGTGGTCGTCGGCGGGGAAAACCGGGGAACCGGGACCCGGCCGGCACCACGAACGGCGTCGGCGCGCCTCCGGAGCGGCTCCCGGACCGCGTGGACGCACGGACGCGCGGACGGCCCTTGACCCGGCCCGTGTCCTTCGCGGGGACCGCCGTCGTCCCGCCCCCGGGCAACCGGGGTGCGGCGGTCCCCGCGCCAACTCCTCGCCGGCCCCCGCCGCCGTACGCCGTACCGGCCCGCGGGCGGGCCGGGGTCAGTCAGTCCCGGGAGCCGGGAGCATGGTGGCGGCGGGACGTGACGGCGTGGACGTAGTTCACGCCCAGGATGCCCAGCCAGACGACGATCAGGCCGCTGAGCCTGGCCTGGGCGGCGCCGATCGCGGAGAGCGGGATCGCCAGCACCAGGGTGATGACCGCGAAGCCGAAGCGCTCTCCGAAGCCGCCGTCCACCGGCTCCGCGGAGCGCCGGGGGCGGGCCGCGGACAGCAGTTCCTCCGCGAGACGCCGCCTGACCTGGGTGTCGACCTTGTCGACGAACGAGTCGAGCAGCGCGGCCTCGTACTCCGGACCCAGCTCCCGCCGGGCGTCGAGCGTGGCCGCGAGTTCCTTCTTCAGCTCCTGGGACTCCATACCGCCACCCTAGGAATCAGCGCCTCGCGCCCGCACTGGGGCTAGCCCCCGTATCAGGCCGCCGGGGCCGCTCACCCCGTGGCCGAGCGAGATCATGGCGACGGCCGTGGCGACGGGCGTGGCGACGGGCATCATCGTGTCGCCCGGCACGGACACGATGCGGGCGGTGCGTCGAAGGCGCGGCTTGCCGTGCTGCATAACCGCATGCAGAGTGCTCCGTGACTGAATATCTCACCGGTTGCGGACGGGACGGAGGGGGACGGGATGAGCGAGAGCCCGGCAGCGCGGCTGCAGAAGCTGTTCGAGGGGCACCGGTTGACGCCGACCCAGCGGCGCATCGCGCACTGCATGGTGCGCGGGGCCGCGGAGGTGCCCTTCCTGTCGAGCGTGGAGCTCGCGGAGCTGGCCGGCGTGAGCCAGCCGTCGGTGACCCGGTTCGCGGTGGCGCTGGGCTTCGACGGCTATCCCGCGCTGCGCAAGCACCTGCGGGAGGTGGCCCCCGCGGAGCGCGCCGGGGCAGAGCACGAGGACGCGTACAACGAGTACCAGCAGGCGGTCCAGGGCGAGATCGAGAACCTGCGGCAGCTGTCCGCGATGCTCGCCGACCCGGCGCCGGTCCAGGAGGCGGGGCGGCTGCTGGCGGCGTCGAGCCCGCTGCCCGTACTGGGGCTGCGCGCGGCCTCCTCGCAGGCGCGCGGGTTCGCGTACTTCGCGGCGAAGGTCCATCCGGACGTGCGGCTGCTCGACGAGGGCGGCACGATGCTCGCCGACCGGATCGACGCGGCCCGCGCCGCCGGGGCGTCCTCGCTCCTGTGCTTCGCGCTGCCGCGGCACCCCAAGGAGGTCGCGGAGGCCCTGGAGCACGCGCGGGCGGCCGGGCTGACGGTGGTGACGGTCGCCGATTCGGCCTTCGCCCCGGTGGCCCGGCACTCGGACCTGCTGATCCCGGCACCGGTCGGGACGGGGCTGGCGTTCGACACGGCGTGCGCGCCGATGCTGCTGGGGCGGGTGCTGCTGGAGGCGATGGCCGACGCCCTTCCGGATGCGCAGGCCCGCCTGGAGGCCTTCGACGCCCGGGCCGTCGCGCGGGGCCTGTTCGTGGAGTAGTCCGGTCGCGGCGACCGCGGCGCCGGCCCCGGTCACGGCACTGGCGACGGCCGGGCTCGGCCGGTTCGGTGGCGAGGCGCCGCCGGGGCCGGAACGCGGGCGAGGAGCGGGAGCAGGGTGTTGCGTACGGCGCGCAGGGCCGGGCTGGGCGGGGGCGTCGGGGGCCGCGACCCTGGCGGCCGGCTGAGGCCCCGGCGCGTCCCCGCGGACGGCGCCGCCCGCGGGCGGCGTGTCAGAGCAGGGCGTCGCGCAGGGCCCCGCCCGCTTCCGCGGTGAGCTCGGCGAGCGACTGCGCCGGGCGGGCCAGGGAGAACCGGACGCCGCCCTCCGGGGTCACCACGAAGCCGTGCACCGCCGGCCGCGGCAGGCTGTTGTAGCCGTAGTGCGCCGTGAAGGCGTACGCGCCCGTGTCGGGCACGGCGACCAGGTCGCCCGGGGACAGGAGCGGCAGCTCCCGCGCCCTCGCCAGGAGGTCGCCGGCGAAGCACGCCGGTCCCGCGACGTCCTGGGCGACCGGCGGGCCCGTCAGGGGGACGCCCCGGGCGTCGTAGGGGAGGATCCGCAGCGGCCAGGCCGCGGGGGCGTAGACCGTGCGGGTGGCCAGCTGCACCCCCGCGTGCGTCAGGGCGATCGGCCGGCCGCCGGTGGTCTTCGTGTACTCGACGCGGGACAGCACCAGCCCGTGCTTGGCCGGCAGTGACCGCCCGAACTCCGTGACCAGGCCGTACGCGCCGGAGAAGAGCCCGGGGACGGCGGAGCGCAGGGCCGAGACGTACTCGGCGTAGACCGGGCTCTCGGTGTCGGAGGCGAAGTTCACCGGCAGGCCGCCGCCGATGTCCAGCGTGTCGACCTGCCGCCGGCCGGCCGCCGCGTTGATCTCCTCGGCCAGCGCGTACAGCTCCCGCACCCCCTCGGCGATCAGCGCCAGCGGGACGCCCTGGGAGCCCGAGTGGGTGTGCAGACGGGTGAGCCACGGCCGGTCCAGGAACGCCCGTACGAGCCATGCGCGCGCGCCCGGATCGCGCAGGGCGATGCCGAACTTCGAGGTCGCCGTGGCGGTGGAGAGGGCGTCGATGGCGCCCGCGCCCGTCTGCGGGTTGATCCGTACGCCGATCGGCGACCGGGTCGGGGCCGAGGCGACGAGCGCGTCGAGGCGTTCCAGTTCCTGCCGGTTGTCGGCGTTGACGGCGACGCCGAGGGTGAGGGCCTCGCGCAGTTCGGCGGCGGTCTTGGCGGGGGAGTCGAGGACGATGCGCTCCGGGGCGATCCCCGCGGCGCGGGCCAGGGCCAGCTCGCCGGGGCTCGCGACCTCGCAGCCCAGCCCGGCGTCGCCGAGCAGCCGCAGTACGGGGACGAGCGGGGCGGCCTTGACGGCGAAGGCGTGCAGGACGGGGGTGCCGGGGGCGACCGCGGCCGCGAACGCGGCGGTCAGGGCGGCGCCGGAGGCGCGGATGCCCGCCGTGTCCAGCAGGCAGACCAGGGGGGAGCCGGCGTCGACCAGGCCCTGCTCGACGGCGGCCCGGACGGCCAGGTCGCGCCGCCGGGCCCGGCGGCCGGCGCTGTCGGCACCGGCACGGGCATCGGCTCGGGCATCGGCTCCGGCATCGGCCGCGCCTTGTGCGGCACCGGCTGCGGCATCGGTGGCGCCGCGGGCGGTCCCGGGCGTGTCAGCGGTCTCGGCCATGTTCTTCATCCCATCATCCGGCGCGGCCGGCCGCAGCTGTTGACTGAATCTATTCAGGGCGCGAGGATGTGAATGGATTTGACCAACACCGGAGGAGGCACCGCCATGTCAGGACCCCGCCCCGTACGTGCCGCACGAGGTACCGACCTGAGCACCCTGGGATGGCAGCAGGAGGCCGCGCTGCGGATGCTCCAGAACAACCTCGACCCCGAGGTGGCCGAGCACCCCGACAAGCTCGTCGTCTACGGCGGCACCGGCAAGGCCGCGCGCGACTGGCGCTCGTACGACGCGATGGTCCGCACGCTCCAGACCCTGAAGCAGGACGAGACGATGCTCGTCCAGTCCGGCCGCCCGGTCGGCGTGATGCAGACCCACGAGTGGGCGCCGCGCGTCCTGCTCGCGAACTCCAACCTGGTCGGCGACTGGGCCAACTGGGAGGAGTTCCGCCGTCTGGAGCACCTCGGCCTGACCATGTACGGCCAGATGACCGCCGGCTCGTGGATCTACATCGGCACCCAGGGCATCCTCCAGGGCACCTACGAGACCTTCGCGGCCGTCGCGGCCAAGAAGTTCGGCGGAACCCTCGCCGGCACCATCACCCTCACCGCCGGCCTCGGCGGCATGGGCGGCGCCCAGCCCCTGGCCGTCACCATGAACGACGGCGTCGCGATCTGCATCGACGTCGACCCGCGCGCCATCGACCGCCGCATCGAGCACCGCTACCTCGACGTCAAGGCCGACAACCTCCGCCACGCGCTCCAGCTCGCCGTCGAGGCCCGCGACGCCCGCAAGCCGCTCTCCATCGGCCTGCTGGGCAACGCCGCCGACCTGCTCCCGCAGATGCTCGCCGAGGGCGCCCCGATCGACATCGTGACGGACCAGACCTCCGCACACGACCCGCTCGCCTACCTCCCGACCGGCGTCGCCTTCGACGACATGGCCGACTACGCCGCCAAGGACCCGGCGGGCTTCACCACCCGCGCCCGCGAGTCCATGGCCACGCACGTCGAGGCCATGGTCGGCTTCATGGACGCGGGCGCCGAGGTCTTCGACTACGGCAACTCCATCCGCGGCGAGGCCCAGCTGGCCGGCTACGACCGCGCCTTCGCCTTCCCCGGCTTCGTCCCCGCCTACATCCGGCCGCTGTTCTGCGAGGGCAAGGGCCCCTTCCGCTGGGCGGCGCTGTCCGGCGAGGCCTCGGACATCCACAAGACCGACAAGGCGATGCTGGAGCTCTTCCCGGAGAACGAGTCCCTGCACCGCTGGATCAAGATGGCCGGCGAGCGCGTCCACTTCCAGGGCCTGCCCGCGCGCATCTGCTGGCTCGGCTACGGCGAGCGCGACAAGGCTGGCGAGCGCTTCAACGAGATGGTGGCCGACGGCACGCTCGCCGCGCCGCTGGTCATCGGCCGCGACCACCTGGACTGCGGTTCGGTGGCCTCCCCGTACCGCGAGACCGAGGCCATGCTCGACGGCTCCGACGCGATCGCCGACTGGCCGCTGCTCAACGCCATGGTCAACGTGGCCTCCGGCGCCTCCTGGGTCTCCATCCACCACGGCGGCGGCGTCGGCATGGGCCGCTCGATCCACGCGGGCCAGGTCACCGTCGCCGACGGCACGAAGCTCGCGGGCGAGAAGATCCGCCGCGTCCTGACCAACGACCCGGGCATGGGCGTCATCCGCCACGTCGACGCCGGTTACGACATCGCCGAGTCCGTGGCGGACGAGCGCGGCGTCCGCGTCCCGATGCGCGAAGGCGACTCGGCGTGACCCAGGAAGCCGCCGCCGGAGCCTCGTTCCACGCGATGTGGGCCGAGCTCCGGCCCATCGGCCGGGACCGGGGCAGCGGCGGGTACCGCCGGTACGCCTGGACCGGGGCCGACGTCGACTGCCGGACCTGGTTCCAGGCGCAGGCCGAGGCGCGCGGGCTCGCGTACGAGACCGACCGCAACGGCAACCAGTGGGCCTGGCTCGGCGACCCCCTGGCCGGTGACGCCGTCGTCACCGGCTCCCACCTGGACTCCGTCCCCGACGGCGGGGCCTTCGACGGCCCCCTCGGGGTGGTGTCCTCCTTCGCGGCCCTGGACGAACTCCGCAGGAGGGGCGCGGAGTTCGCCAGGCCACTTGCCATCACCAACTTCGGCGACGAGGAAGGGGCCCGGTTCGGCCTCGCCTGCGTCGGTTCCCGGCTCAGCGCCGGGCAGCTGACCAAGGAGAAGGCCTACGAGCTCCGCGACGCGGACGGGATCCGCCTGCCGCAGGCGATGGAAGCGGCCGGGTACGACCCCGGGACCATCGGGGCCGACCCCGAGCGGCTCGCCCGCATCGGCGCCTTCGTCGAACTGCACGTGGAGCAGGGGCGCGCCCTGGACCTGTCCGGGGACCGGGTCGGCATCGCCTCGGCCATCTGGCCGCACGGCCGCTGGCGGTTCGACTTCCGCGGCGAGGCCAACCACGCGGGCACCACCCGTCTGGTGGACCGCCGCGACCCGATGATCACGTACGCGCAGACCGTGCTCGCGGCCCGCGCCGAGGCCGCCCTCGCCGGGGCCGTGGCCACCTTCGGGAAGATCTCCGTGGAGCCCAACGGGGTCAACGCCATCCCGTCGCTCGTCCGTGGCTGGCTCGACTCCAGGGCCGCCGACCAGGTCACCCTCGACACGGTCGTGACCGCGATCGAGAAGGCCGCCCGCGAACGCGCCGAACAGGACGGCATCGACCTGGACGTCGTCCGGGAGTCCTTCACCCCGGTCGTCGAGTTCGAGCACGCCCTGCGGGACGAGCTGAACCGGCTCCTCGGGGGCACCGTCCCCGTCCTGGGAACCGGCGCGGGACACGACGCCGGAATCCTCTCCGCGGCCGTCCCGACCGCGATGCTGTTCGTGCGCAACCCCACCGGCGTCTCCCACTCCCCGCGGGAGTTCGCCGCCGAGGACGACTGCGTCGCCGGAGTCCTCGCCCTCGCCGACGTACTGGAAGGCCTCGCGTGCCGCTGAACACGTACTGGCTGGAGCACGCCTGGCTCGGCACCCACGTCGAGCCGGGCGTGGCCCTGACGGTCTCCACGGGCGGCTCCGCCACGGGGGCCGCCGACGGCTCCACCGGCGGATCCGCCGAGGGGCGGATCACCGCCCTGCGCACCGGGGTCGACGCCCCGCCCCCGGGAGCGGAGGTGCTGCGCGGTCTGACGGTCCCCGGCCTGGCCAACGCGCACAGCCACGCCTTCCACCGGGCCCTGCGCTCCACCGTCCAGGTCGGCAGCGGCACCTTCTGGACCTGGCGCGACGTCATGTACAAGGTCGCCCAGAACCTCACCCCCGACACGTACTTCGCGCTCGCCCGCGCCGTGTACGCGGAGATGGCGCTGGCCGGCATCACGAACGTCGGCGAGTTCCACTACGTCCACCACGCGCCGGGCGGCGCCCGGTACGCCGACCCGAACGCCATGGGCGAGGCCCTGATCGAGGCCGCCGCCGAGGCCGGCATCCGGATCACCCTCCTCGACACCGCCTATCTCTCGGCGGGCTTCGGCGAGGCCCCGAACCCGCACCAGCTGCGCTTCTCCGACGGCACCGCCGACGCGTGGGCGGAGCGGGTCAGCGCCCTCACGCCGCGCGGGCACGCGACCATCGGCGCGGCGGTGCACTCGGTGCGCGCGGTGCCGGCCGACCAGCTGGCCGCCGTGGCCCGCTGGGCCGAGGAGCGCGGGGCCCCGCTGCACGTCCACCTCTCGGAGCAGACCGCCGAGAACGACGCCTGCCTGGCCGCCCACGGCCGGACGCCGACACAACTGCTCGCCGACCACGGCGTGCTCGGCCCGCGCACCACCGGCGTCCACAACACGCACCTCACCGACACCGACATCGCGATCCTCGGCGGCAGCGGCACCGGCACCTGCATGTGCCCCACCACCGAACGCGACCTCGCCGACGGCATCGGCCCCGCGACCCGCCTGCAGCGCGCGGGCAGCCCGCTCTCGCTCGGCAGCGACAGCCACGCCGTCATCGACCTGCTCGAAGAGGCCCGGGCGATGGAGCTGAACGAGCGCCTGCGCAGCCGTACCCGGGGTCACTGGACGGCGAACGCCCTCCTCACCGCGGCCACCGCCGACGGCCACGCGTCCCTCGGCCGGCCGGACGCGGGACGCCTGGAGGCGGGCGCGCTCGCCGACTTCACCACGATCGCGCTGGACTCCGTCCGGACCGCCGGCGCGTTGCCCCGACTGGGTGCCGAGACGGCCGTCTTCGCGGCCACCGCCGCGGACGTGCGCCATACGGTCGTGGCCGGCCGTCACATCGTCCGCGACGGCGCGCACACCCTGGTGGGCGACGTCGCCGCGGCCCTTGCCGAGTCGATCGCAGCCGTCCGCGGCTGACGCCGTCGGTCCCCCGAGAGGAACCCGTGACCACCACCCTCATCACCCACATCGGCAGCCTCGTCACCAACGACCCCGCGCTCGGCGACGGCACCCCCCTCGGCCTGATCCGCAACGCGGCCGTCGTCATCGAGGACGACACGATCGCCTGGGTCGGCGAGGCCGCCGCAGCCCCCGCCGCCGACTCCGCGTTCGACGCGGAGGGCCGCGCCGTCGTCCCCGGCTTCGTCGACTCCCACTCCCACCTCGTCTTCGCGGGCGACCGCACCGCCGAGTTCAACGCCCGCATGTCCGGCCTCAGCTACTCCGCCGGAGGCATCCGCACGACCGTCGCCGCCACCCGCGCCGCCTCCGACGCCGAGCTCGAGGCCAATCTGGTGCGCCACCTCGACGAGGCCCGCCGCCAGGGCACGACCACCTTCGAGACGAAGTCCGGCTACGGCCTGACCGTCGCCGACGAGGCCCGCGCCCTGCGGATCGCCGCGGCGCACACCGAGGAGGTCACCTACCTCGGCGCGCACATCGTCTCCCCGGACTACGCGCGGGACCCCGCGGGCTACGTGGACCTCGTCACCGGCGAGATGCTCACCGCCTGCGCCCCGTACGCCCGCTGGGTCGACGTGTTCTGCGAGAAGGGCGCCTTCGACGGGGACCAGGCCCGCGCGATCCTCACCGCCGGAGCGGCCGCCGGGCTCATCCCGCGCGTCCACGCCAACCAGCTCTCGTACGGCCCCGGCGTCCAGCTCGCCGTCGAGCTCGAAGCCGCCTCCGCCGACCACTGCACCCACCTCACCGACGCCGACGTCGACGCGCTGGCGCAGGCCTCGGCCACCACCGTCGCCACGCTCCTGCCCGGCGCCGAGTTCTCCACCCGCGCCCAGTGGCCCGACGCCCGCCGCCTGATCGACGCGGGCGCCACCGTGGCCCTGTCCACGGACTGCAACCCGGGCTCCTCCTACACGAGTTCCGTGCCGTTCTGCATCGCCCTCGCCGTCCGCGACATGCGGATGACGCCGGACGAGGCCCTGTGGTCCGCCACCGCCGGCGGTGCCCGCGCCCTGCGCCGCACCGACATCGGGGCCCTCACCCCCGGGACCCGCGCGGACCTGGTCCTGCTCGACGCCCCCAGCCACGTCCACCTCGCGTACCGGCCGGGCGTTCCGCTGGTCTCCGCCGTCTGGCAGAAGGGCCGCAAGGTGGCCTGAAACCCGCCACATCAGGACGGCGCCGGCGCCGATCACGGTCCCCGGACGGGCCGTTGATCCGGCGCCGTCCTTTGTCTTCCCTCCGCAAGGCCCCCGGCGTACCTTGAGCCACCAATCTGATGTGCCGTCAGTAACTTGTGGCCGAGGTACGAGGGGAAGACGAAGGTGTCCGACCGGAAACGCTCCACCGCCCGCACCGCGTTCGCGCTGGCCTCCACGCTGGCGGGATCGGCGCTCCTGCTGGCCGCCCCCGCAGCCCACGCCGCCGTGATCGACGTCCAGTACGACTGCAAGACCCCGATCGGGGACAAGTCGGCCGTCTCGCCCATCGACATCAAGGCCGTCAAGGAGGGCAGCTCCTACAAGCTCACCATGAGCTTCCAGAAGGGCGTCTCCTCCAGCCCCATCGAGCTCGGCAAGGGCGCCATGAGCCCCAGCGCCGTCATCCTCGTCGACGGAGCCGAGAAGGTCTCCGTCCCGGTCTCCGGGCCGCCCAATCCCGAGGCCGCACCCGCCGACACGCCCATCAAGATCACCGACCTCTCGGGCACCTACACGCCCAAGAAGAGCGGCAAGGTCACCTTCACTCCCGGTGTCCTCACGATCAAGGCGATGAGCACGACCACCACCTGCACCCCCGGCAACAGCCCCGAGCCGTCCCTCGAACTGGACGTGACGGGCGCCGAGGGCGCCGCCCCCGGGCCGGGCGAGGACCCCACCGACGGAACGCTCCCGCAGACCGGTCCCGAGGACTCCGCGATCGCGCTGGGCACCCTCGGCGCCACCGTGGTCCTCTCCGGCGCCGCCGGCGTGCTCTGGCTGACCCGGCGCGGCCAGCGGGCCCGGTCCTGAACGGAGCGCCCCCGGTCATGCCCGTGCACCACACCCCCCGCAGGCCCGCCGCGCTCCTGCTCGCCGCGGCCGCCGCCGCCGTGCTCCACGCCGCGGCCGCGGTCCCCGCCGCGGCCGACGAGCCCGGCTGGACGGCCGAACCCGTCGCCGGCAGCGCCCCGGCGGCGCCGCCGAAGGCCGGGGCCCGTCCGTACTTCTACCTCGCGGGCACCTCCGGCACGGTGCTGGAGGACCGCCTCGCCCTGGACAACACCAGCGACCGGGAGCACACCATCACCCTGCGCGGGGCCGATGCCTACAACACGGCGGGCGGCGCCTTCGCGGTGCGCCCCGCCCGGGAGTCCACCGGCGCGGGCGTCTGGATCAGCTTCGGCGCGGGCGCCACGGTCAAGGTCCCCGCGCACACCCGCGCGGTGGTCCCCTTCACCGTCACCGTGCCACCCGGCTCACCGCCCGGCGACCACCCGGCCGCCGTGGTCGCCACCGAGGCCGGACACGAGGTGGGCGTACGGGTCCACCTGCGGGTCGGCGGCCCGGCCCTGGCGGCGCTCACCGTCGAGGACGTCTCCGTACGCGGCAAGGGCGCGGGCGCCCGGGTCGCCTACACCCTGGTCAACCGCGGCAACGTCGCGCTCACGCCCGAGCTGTCGGTCCGCGCCGACGGAACCTTCGGCAAGGTCGCGGGCCGCGGCGCCCACCCCGTGGCCGTCGAGGTGCTGCCCGGCCAGCGGGTGGAGCTGACCGAACCCTGGCCGGGCGCCCCGGTCTTCGACCGGGTGGCCCTGGAGGTCACCGTCACCGCCCCCGGCGGCGCCCGCGCCACGGGGAGCACCTCGCGGTGGTTCCTGCCCTGGGGGATCGCGGGCCGGACCGGCGTCGGCCTGGCCGGCCTCGGCGCGACCACGGCGGCCGCGCTGCTCCTCGTGCGCAGGCGGCGGACCGGGGGCGGGGACGGCGGGCCGCCGCGGCACGGGAGCGCCGTACCCGACCAGTCCGCAGCACCGGAACACGAGTTGACGGGAGCATCCAGGTGAGCGCCAAGGCCGGTGGGACACGCGGCGGCAAGGTCAGGGCCCTCGCCGCGGCGGGGCTCGCGGGGCTGGTGGGGACGGCGGCCTGTGTGCTGGCGCTGTTCCCGGCTGCGGCCGCCGCGGACGACGGACCCAAGCCCGCCGTGGCGCTCTCCCTCGGCGAGGCCGCCAAGGGAACCGAGCTGTCGGTCACCGGTACGGGCTGGCGGGGCAAGACCATGGTGATGCTGCTGGTCTGCGGGCAGAACATGATCGGGGGCACCAACAGCTGCGCCAACGCCGACGGCGTCGCCGTCTCCGTCGCCGACGACGGGCACTTCGCCGCCCGGCTCCCGGTGGTCGCCCCGCCCAAGCCCTGCCCGTGCGTGGTCAACGTGACCTCGGTCAACGGCGACCAGTCCACCGTGGCCGCCCCGCTGAAGATCACCGACCACCCGGTGGCCGAGCTGCCCGCCGAGGGAGGCACCGCCCGCCTGGCCATGCTCACCGGGGTCCGGCTCAAGGGCGAGGACTCCGTACTGACCTGGTTCGGGGCCCCGCCCGGCCGGACGTTCACGGTCACCGTCGGCAATCTCGGCTCCGCCCCGGTCAAGGACCCGGTCTTCCAGCTCGGCACCGCCCACGGGGTGTTCGCGCCCCTGTGGGAGGAAGTCCGCTGGAAGGGCACCATCCCGCCCGGCGGCAAGGCGGAGGTCTCCCTCGACGCCGCACTCCCGGCGGGCGCCCACGGCGACTACACGCTCTCGCTCAAGTACGGGGAGACGGTCGTGGCCACCCAGCCCTGGGGCGTGGACCGCCCGTACGGGGTGCTGCTGTTCTGGGGCCTGCTCCTCGTGGTCGTCCCGGCCGCGGTCTTCCGCGTCGGCATGGCCGTCGTCGACAGGGTCCGCCCCCGCGACGCGGCCGGCGGCCGCCACCGGGGCCCCCGCCCGCCCGAGGCGCCGGCCGCCGTGACCGCCCGGCTGCCGAGGATCCCGGCGGTACGGGGCTCCGCGCGCGGACCCGTACGCGGCCTCGCGCCCGTCCGCTCCGAGGCGGCGGCCGAACCCCCACAGACCACCACGGCGGTACTGCCGTGGTTCACCCCGGACAGCGCGCCGGGGACCGACGCTCCATCCGAACGACCAGCACCGAAGGCACCACAGGCACCACAGGCACCACAGACGTCCGCACCGTCTGAGAACAGTCCGACGACGAAGGGACAATCGTGAGGACCCAACGGAGGGTGAGCGCGGCCGCGGTCGCGCTGCTGTTCGGCGGCGCGGGCATCCTGCTGGCGGCTAGCCCCGCCCAGGCGGCCGACGTCTCCTACAAGGTGGAGTGCGTTCCGCCGGCGGGCGGTGGCGGTCCGGTCCAGGGCACGACCACCGCCTCGGTCACCGCCCCCGCCACCGCCAAGGTGGGCGACGAGGTCGAGGTGGTCTGGAAGACCGTCAAGCCGGCTTCGAACAACACCGACCTGATGGACCTGCCCAAGGACAGCATCAAGCCGATCGGTTACGCGAAGGTCGGCGGGGCGCAGAGCGGCGAGCTGAAGATGGAGGGGGCGCGGAGCAATCCGCCGATCCCCAAGAAGTCGCCCATGACCATCTCCGACATGAAGGCCAAGCTCAAGCTGACCAAGGCCGGGGACGTCACCGTGTCGCCGGGCAAGTACGACGTCGACTTCAGCGGCCTGCTCACCCACTGCACGCCGCAGGAGTCGGTCGGGGTCGGCGTCACCATCAAGGTCACCGAGGGCGGCGGCGGGACCACCGGGGCCACCACCGGTACCCCGGGCACCACCGGCAGCACCACCAGCGGCAGCGGCAGCACCACCGGCGGGAGCGGCGGCCAGACCGACTTCCCGGGCAAGGCCGTCGAGGTCGCCTACGACTGCGGTGCCTTCCTCCCCGGGGGCATCAAGACCCCGGTGACGGTCAACGCCAAGAAGAACGGCGGCGCCTACGACCTGACCGTCAAGACGGCCAAGGGGGCGATGAAGAGCCCGGCGCCGCTGCCGGCGGGCGCCCTCAAACCCTCGATGAACATCAAGATCGGCGGTGGTGACAGCGGCACGGTCAAGGTCTCCGGTCCCGCGAACACCGCGGCCATCGGCGCGGGCGATCCGGTCACGCTGAGCGACATGACCGGTACCTACAAGCCGGGCAAGACCGGCAAGGCGACGCTGAGCCCCGACCAGATGACCATCGACGTCGTCATGGCCCCGGGCGCCACCCCGATCGTGGTGCCCTGCACCGCCACCACCACCGGGGTCTCCCTGGAGCTGGACACCACCGCGCAGGAGGGCGGCGCGGGCTCGCCCGGCGCCTCGGGCAACACCTCCTCGGGCACGGCCTCCTCGGGCAACCTCGCCGAGACCGGCGCCGCGGACGACGGCGGCATCAGGGCCCTGGCCCTGGTCGCCGGCACGGTGATCCTGCTCGGTGCCGCCGTGTTCACCTTCACGCCGTGGCGGCGCCTGCGCGGCCGCGGCTGAACCACGGGCGCGTAGGAAACGGTGCGGCCCGGCACACCAGTGGTGTGCCGGGCCGCACCGTGCGAAGGAGCGCCGCTAGTGGACGGTGCCCATCAGCGCCTGGACCTTCTTGCGGTAGGCGTAGATCGCCAGACCGGCGACGACGGCGGCCGTCGCCTCCAGGGCGATCACCCCGGTTCCGTTGAGGTCCACGCCACCGATGGAGAGCAGACCGGTGACGCAGTCACCCGCCGTGACGGCGAGGAACCAGACGCCCATCATCTGGGAGGCGTACTTCTGCGGAGCCATCTTCGTGGTGAGCGAGAGGCCGACCGGGGAGAGGCACAGCTCACCGATGGTCTGGATCATGTAGATCGAGACCAGCCACATGGGGGAGACCTTGGTGCCGTCGCCCGCCATGTTCATCGGGACGATGAAGACGAAGAACGAGGCGCCGATCAGGACCAGACCCATCGCGAACTTCACGATGGTGTTCGGCTCCTTGTTCCGGTGCGCCAGCCAGACCCACAGCCAGGCGAAGACCGGGGCCAGCGCCATGACGAACAGCGGGTTCAGCGACTGGTACCAGGTGGCCGGGAAGCCCAGGCCGAGGACCGAGTCCGCGGTCTTGGAGTCGGCGAACAGCGACAGGGTGGAACCACCCTGGTCGTAGATCATCCAGAACGCGGCGGCGGCCACGAAGAACCAGATGTACGCGGTCATCTTCGACTGCTCGGTGCCCGACAGGTCGCGGTCGCGCTTGATCTTCATCAGCACGGCCACCGGGATGGCCAGACCGGCGACGGTGATCGGGACGAGCGCCCAGTTCAGCGTGTACAGGCCCAGGGCGGCGACGGCGCCGTAGAAGACGGCGACGACGCCCGCACCGATGAGGACCTTCGTGATGACGGTCTTGCGCTCCTGCGCCGACAGCGGGTTGGGGACCACGCTGCTCTTGGCGCTCAGGTGCTTGCTGCCGAGCAGGAACTGGACCAGGCCCAGCGCCATGCCGATCGCGGCCAGCAGGAAGCCGAGGTGCCAGTTCACCGTCTCGCCGACGCTGCCGATGACGAGCGGTGCGACGAAGGCGCCGAGGTTGATGCCGACGTAGAACAGCGTGAAGCCGCCGTCACGACGCGGGTCGTCCGGGCCCGAGTAGAGGTGGCCGACCATCGTGGAGATGTTGGCCTTCAGAAGACCGGAGCCGACCGCCACCAGGATGAGGCCGAGGAAGAACATCGCCTGGCCGGGGATGGCGAGCGACACGTGACCGGCCATGATCACGAAGCTGGCGATGGCGACCGTCTTGCGGGCACCCCAGACGCGGTCACCGAACCAGCCGCCGGGCATGGCCATCAGGTAGACCATCGCCACGTACACGGAGTAGATCGCCGTGGCCGTGGCCATCGTGAAGGCGAGGCCGCCGCCCTGGCTGCCGGTCGCGGCGTCGACGCCACCGGAGACCAGGTACAGGACGAGAAGGGCGCGCATGCCGTAGTAGGAGAAACGCTCCCACATCTCGGTCATGAACAGAGTGGCCAGGCCACGGGGGTGGCCGAAGAAGGTCTTGTCGGCGGACGGATCCGCAGAGTCCCTCGTCAGGCTGGAAGCCATGGTCGATCCTTGCTTGCTCGGGACGCTTGGCTTCGTGAGCTCATCAGCGCCCGGTGAGGGTGGCCGGTACCGGCGGCGGTGTCCCGTCCCCACGCCCTGGGGTGCCGCTCCTGGAAGGGTGGAGGCGAAGGACATCCACAACCGGGATCCACGCCCTGTGGCGCACCATCGCGCCAGGGCCCGGCCCATAGGTCATTGACTGCGGCCAGGCCCTGGACGGGCATTCCGGAAAGGGTGCCCGTCCGGTCTGGACAGAAATGGAGACTTCCGGCTTGGTTTGGCGCGAAAGTCTCTGAGGTAGTGCATCAGGCGTCTCGACACCATACGACACGACAGTGGCGCATATGAAAGCACTTGAGATATGGATCACAGGTCATTTAGGAACCGCAGCGCTACATTCTAAGGTCGTTAGTAGATCGAAAGAGCAGATCGGCAGGGGTTTGCGGGCGGTCCTCTGCCAACCCCCGCCGCGGACTACCATCACCCACATGACGCGTGTACTGCTCGCCGAGGACGACGCATCCATCTCGGAACCCCTGGCCCGCGCCCTGCGCCGGGAGGGGTACGAGGTCGAGGTCCGGGAGGACGGCCCCACCGCCCTGGACGCGGGACTGCAGGGCGGCGTCGATCTTGTCGTCCTGGACCTGGGGCTGCCGGGCATGGACGGCCTGGAGGTCGCGCGCAGGCTGCGTGCCGAGGGCCACGGCTTCCCGATCCTGGTCCTGACCGCCCGCGCCGACGAGGTCGACACGGTCGTCGGCCTGGACGCCGGCGCCGACGACTACGTGACCAAGCCCTTCCGTCTCGCCGAGCTGCTCGCGCGGGTCCGGGCCCTGCTGCGGCGCGGCGCCAACGAGGCCTCCCAGACCCCCGCCACCCACGGGGTGCGGATCGACGTCGAGTCGCACCGCGCGTGGATGGGCGAGGAGGAGCTCCAGCTCACGGCGAAGGAGTTCGACCTGCTGCGCGTCCTGGTCCGCGACGCCGGCCGGGTTGTCACCCGCGACCAGCTGATGCGCGAGGTCTGGGACACCACCTGGTGGTCCTCCACCAAGACCCTCGACATGCACATCTCCTGGCTGCGCAAGAAGCTCGGAGACGACGCGGCGAACCCCCGCTACATCGCCACGGTGCGCGGCGTCGGCTTCCGCTTCGAGAAGAGCTGAGCCGGGCGGCGGCGGCCTCTCCGCCGGGCGGCGGCCTCAGAGCCGCCCCGCCTCCGCCGGCCCGCTTCCCGTGCCCGCCGTAGGGCATCCTCTAAGCCATGCGCCGCCGCCTGATCAACTCCACGCTCGCCGTGGTGCTCGTCGTCATCGCCGTCTTCGGCGTCTCGCTCGTCATCGTGGAGACCCGGACCATCACCAGCAGCGCCCAGGACCGCATCGAGTCCGAGGCCCTGAGACTGGTGGGCAGCCTGGAGGGCGACGTCCTCGAGAAGAAGCCGGTCGACGCGGAGGCCGTCGCCGCACGGCTCGACGCCGGACGCTACGCGCGGATCACGCTCCCGGGCCGGCCGCCCGTCGAGGTCGGGCCGCGCATCGAGGGCAGCGTCATCCGGGGCACCGCCCGGGGTGAACAGGGCGAGGTCGTCGTCGTCGAGGAGTCCCGCTCCACGGTCACCCGGGAGGTCGGGCGGACCCTGGCGGTGGTCGGCGCGGTGGCCCTGCTCGCCGTGGTGGCGGCCGTCCTGCTCGCCGTACGCCAGGCCAACCGGCTCGCCTCCCCGCTCACCGACCTGGCCGAGACGGCCGAGCGCCTCGGATCCGGCGACCCGCGCCCCCGGCACAAGCGGTACGGGGTCCCCGAGCTGGACCGCGTCGCCGACGTACTGGACTCCAGCGCCGAACGGATCGGACGGATGCTGACCGCCGAGCGGCGACTGGCCGCGGACGCCTCCCACCAGCTGCGGACCCCCCTGACGGCCCTGTCGATGCGGCTGGAGGAGATCACCGTCACCGATGACCTGGAGACCGTGCGGGAGGAGGCGACGATCGCCCTGACCCAGGTGGAGCGGCTCACGGACGTGGTGCAGCGGCTCCTCACGAACTCCCGGGACCCCCGGACGGGCTCCGCGGTCCCCTTCGACCTCGACGAGGTCGTCAAACAGCAGGTGGAGGAGTGGCGCCCGGCCTACCGCAGCGCCGGACGGGCCATCGTGCGCTCGGGGAAGACCGGCATGCGGGCCGTGGGCACCCCGGGCGCGGTCTCGCAGGTCCTGGCGACCCTCGTGGAGAACTCCCTCATGCACGGCGGCGGCACCGTGGCCCTGCGGACCCGGGTGATCGGGAACCAGGCGGTCCTCGAGGTCACCGACGAGGGGCCGGGAGTCCCGCCGGACCTCGGCAACCGGATCTTCGAGCGGGCCATCAGCGGCCGCAACTCCACCGGCATCGGCCTCGCGGTCGCCCGCGACCTCGCGGAGGCCGACGGCGGCCGCCTGGAGCTGCTCCAGACCCAGCCGCCGGTGTTCGCGCTGTTCCTCAGCCGGACCGCGCCGGAACGCGTCGAGCCGGCCGAGACGGTCCGCTGAAGCGCGGCGCGGGGGAGGGGAACTCTAGTTCGCGGCGGTTTCCGGGGTCCGCAAGGGGACCTCGCCCTGCCCGTCGCGCTGCTCGAACACCAGCGAGGACGCGGCCGGCGCGGGCAGGGCCTTGAAGACCCAGCTCCGGTAGGACCAGAAGCGGAACACCGTGGCGATGCCGATGCCGGTGAACTTGAAGAAGTTCGAGGCCAGCGGACCGTCCCAGTGGAAGCCGTACGTGGCCGTGAAGAGGATGCCGTTCTCGATGACCAGGCCGATCGCGCTGAAGGCGACGAACAGGACGAGCTCGCGGGTGCGCCCCGCCCCGGTCTGGTCGGCGCGGTCGCGGTAGGCGAAGTAGCGGAATCCCAGGTAGTTCGTGGTGATGGCCACCAGGGTGGCTATCACGCTCGCGCGCACCACCTGCAGGTCGGTCACGTGGCGGAGCAGGTTGAAGACTCCGAGGTTGACCAGGACGCCCAGCCCGCCGACAGCGCCGAATCTGGCGACCTCACGGAGCAGCGAGCTCACGCGGGCGAGGGCAGATCCGTTCTCCGGCTTGCTCATAAGAGGCTTCAGTCCTGTCCTCGGGCCCCCCGTATGAGGCATCACGCTTGTCTTCGGCCCCCTCATGTTAAGTGTCGCCCCGCTCATACGTCTGCGCCTTGGGAAGCCGTGCGACCCACGGCACACCCGCCCCACCCCGCCCATCCCTTTCGTCCCGCCGCGAGACGGACACCGGCCAGGGTCCCGTCCATATGGCGCAATACCGCCGGATACTCTGGGGGAGTGACGTTCCCGGTAGTCGGCATGGTCGGCGGCGGACAGCTCGCCCGCATGACCCACGAGGCGGGCATCCCCCTCGGCATCAGATTCAAGCTCCTCAGTGACACACCACAGGACTCGGCGGCCCAGGTCGTGAGCGACGTCGTCATCGGCGACTATCGCGACCTGGAGACCCTGCGTGCCTTCGCGCGCGGCTGTGACGTGATCACCTTCGACCACGAGCACGTGCCCATCGAGCACCTGCGGGCCCTGGAAGCCGACGGCGTACCCGTCCGTCCGGGGCCCGACGCGCTGGTGCACGCCTCGGACAAGGGGGTGATGCGCGCCAAGCTCGACGCGATCGGCGTGCCCAGCCCCCGCCACCGGATCGTGAGCGATCCGGCGGACGCGGCGGCCTTCGCGGACGAGGTCGGCGGCTTCCCCGTCATCCTCAAGACGGTGCGCGGCGGGTACGACGGAAAGGGCGTGTGGTTCGTCCGCACGCCGCAGGACGCGGAGGCCCCGTTCAAGGCGGGCGTCCCGGTCCTGGCCGAGGAGAAGGTGGACTTCGTCCGCGAGCTCGCGGCCAACATCGTCCGCTCCCCGCACGGCCAGGCGGTGGCCTACCCGGTGGTGGAGTCCGTCCAGGTGGACGGCGTCTGCGACACGGTGATCGCCCCCGCTCCGCACCTCTCCGAAGAGCTCGCGGGCGAGGCCCAGGCCCTGGCCCTGCGCATCGCCAAGGAGCTCGGCGTGACCGGCCACCTGGCCGTGGAGCTGTTCGAGACCTCCGACGGCCGGATCCTGGTCAACGAACTGGCCATGCGCCCGCACAACAGCGGCCACTGGACCCAGGACGGTGCCGTCACCTCCCAGTTCGCCAACCACGTCCGGGCCGTCCTGGACCTCCCGCTCGGCGATCCGCGCCCCCGCGCCCGCTGGACGGTCATGGCGAACGTGCTCGGCGGGGACTACCCCGACATGTACGCGGCGTACCTGCACTGCATGGCCCACGATCCCCAGCTGAAGATCCACATGTACGGCAAGGACGTGAAACACGGCCGCAAGGTCGGCCACGTCAACACCTACGGCGACGACCTGGACGATGTGCTGGAGCGAGCACGTCACGCAGCCGGCTACCTCAGAGGAACCATCACCGAATGAGCACCTCCGCAGCAGCTCCCGTCATCGGCATCGTCATGGGCTCGGACTCCGACTGGCCCGTCATGGAGGCCGCCGCCCAGGCCCTCGACGAGTTCGAGATCCCCTACGAGGTCGACGTGGTGTCCGCCCACCGGATGCCGCGCGAGATGATCGCGTACGGGGAGCGGGCCGCCGGACGCGGCCTGAAGGCGGTCATCGCGGGCGCGGGCGGCGCCGCCCACCTGCCCGGCATGCTCGCCTCCGTCACCCCGCTGCCGGTCATCGGCGTGCCCGTCCCGCTGAAGTACCTCGACGGCATGGACTCGCTGATGTCGATCGTCCAGATGCCCGCCGGGGTCCCCGTCGCCACCGTCTCCATCGCCGGCGCCCGCAACGCCGGGCTGCTGGCCGTACGGATGCTGGCCGCGCACGACCCGGAGCTGCTGGGCCGCATGCGCGAGTTCCAGCAGGAGCTGAACGACCAGGCCACCGAGAAGGGCAAGCGGCTGCGTACGAAGGTCGCGGGCCAGGAGTCCTTCGGGTTCGGCAAGTGAGCCCGCTGGGCACGGCGGGCGGGACGGACGCGGCCGGCCACCTGGACGCGGCGCGCGAGCTGCTCGCCGCGTACCCGGTCGTCGACGGGCACAACGACCTGCCCTGGGCGCTGCGCCAGACGGTGCGCTACGACCTGGACCGGCGGGACATCGCCGCCGACCAGTCCGCGCACCTGCACACCGACATCCCCCGGCTGCGCGCCGGAGGGGTCGGCGCGCAGTTCTGGTCCGTGTACGTGCGCTCCGACTACGCGGGGGACGAGGCGGTCAGCGCCACCCTGGAGCAGATCGACGCCGTCGCCCAGCTGATCGAGCGCTACCCCCGCGACCTGGTGCGGGCCCTGACGGCGGACGACATGGAGGCGGCCCGCGCGGACGGCCGGATCGCCTCGCTGATGGGAGCCGAGGGCGGGCACTCCATCAACAACTCGCTCGCCACCCTCCGCGCCCTCCACCGGCTCGGCGTGCGGTACATGACGCTCACGCACAACGACACCATCGACTGGGCGGACTCGGCGACCGACGAACCCCGGCACGGCGGTCTGAGCGACTTCGGCCGCGAGGTCGTCCGCGAGATGAACCGCGTCGGCATGCTCGTCGACCTCTCGCACGTCGCCGCGACGACGATGCGCGACGCGCTCGCGGTCTCGGCGGCGCCGGTGGTCTTCTCGCACTCCTCCGCCCGCGCGGTCTGCGACCACGTGCGCAACATCCCCGACGACGTGCTGGAGCTGCTGCCGGCCAACGGCGGGGTGGCGATGGCCACCTTCGTGCCCAAGTTCATCCTCCCCACGGCCGTCGAGTGGACCCTGGCCGCGGACGAGAACCTGCGCGCCCACGGCTTCCACCACCTCGACACCACCCCCGGGGCGATGGCGCTGCACCGGGCCTTCGAGGAGGCGCGCCCGCGTCCGGTCGCCACGGCCGCCACGGTCGCCGACCACCTGGACCACATGCGCGAGGTGGCCGGGGTCGACCACATCGGCATCGGCGGGGACTACGACGGCACGGCCTTCACCCCGGCCGGGCTCGAGGACGTGTCCGGTTACCCGAACCTGATCGCCGAGCTGCTGACCCGCGGCTGGTCGAAGGCCGACCTGGCGAAGCTGACCTGGTCGAACGCGGTACGCGTGCTGCGCGACGCCGAAGCGGTGGCGCGCGAGCAGTCGGCCGCGCGGGGCCCCTCGAACGCGGTGCTCCCGGTGGGGCAGGAGAGCTAGGGGCTCCTGCGGTGCGGTGCGGGCGGGTCCGGAGGTCCGGGCCCGCCCGCACCCGTCTCCGGCGGTGCCCGTCCGGCCCGGTCTCCGGGGCGCCCGCAAGCCCCCGAAGGCGGCGCCCGCCGGGCCCGTCCGGCCCGGTGACCTGCCGGTTACACCCGAACGCCACATCCGCCGGGCGTCTTTCGCGTCCCACATGACACGGTGGCACCACCTTCCCTGCTTCTCTCCCGCTGCCGCCGAGACCGGAGCGCATGCCATGGCCGACCTGCAGGATGAACCGCACACGAGCCCGGCGACCCCCGTGGGCCCGAGCCCCCTCGGAGCCGAGGACACCCCCGCCGCCCTGGGGGGAGCCCTGGACCGGGCTGCCGCACTGCTGGCCGTCCACCCCGTCGCGGACGGGTGCAACACCCTCGTATGGACCCTGCGCCACAGCCCGTACCACGACATCGACACCCCGGACATGGGCGTCGACACCGACATCCCCCGGCTGCGTGCCGGCGGCGTGGGCGCCCAGTTCTGGTCCCTGATGACGCCGTCCGCGTCCGGTCCGGCCCGCGAGAGCGGACCCGCCGACCAGGTGGTCTCCGACACCCTCGAACAGATCGACGTGGCGCTCGCCCTGATGCGCCGCTATCCCGACGGCCTCCGCCTCGCCCTGAGCGCCGACGACCTCGCCGACGCGCGCAACCGCGGCCGCATCGCCTCGTTCCTGGGCCCCGTGACCGGCCGCACGCTGACGGACTCCCTCGGCGCGCTGCGCGCCTTCCACGCCCTGGGCGTACGCCTCCTCGCGCCCGCCGGAGCCCCCTGGGCCACGGACGGTCTCACCGCCTTCGGCCACGAGGTGGTGCGCGAGACCAACCGGCTGGCGATGCTGCTGGACCTCACCGGGTGCCCGCCGGTCGCGGCCTGCCAGATCGCGGGGGCGTCCAAGGCGCCGGTGATCGTCTCGCACGCGGCCGCGGCCGCGCTCAACCCCCACCCGGGCAACGTCACGGACGAGGTGCTGCTCGCGCTGCGCGCCGCGAACGGCCTGGCCATGGTCACCTTCGACAGCGCGCGCACCGGGGACTCCCTGCACGCGGTCGCGGACCACCTGGACCACGTACGGGCCGTCGCCGGCCCCCACTGCGTGGGCCTGGGCGCCGGCTTCGGCGCCGAGCCGGGCCTCCCCCGGCCGACGGGCCTGACCGACCCCTCCGGCTACCCGCGGCTGATCGCGGAACTCCTGGAGCGGGGCTGGCCGGAGCCCGACCTGGCCTTGCTGACCTGGGGCAACGCCCAGCGGGTGGTGCGCGACGCGGAGTTCACCGCACGCGCCGCGCAGCACCGTAGAACCGCCTAGTGCGGTGACCGGCCCCCCGGGGCGGCCGCGGCACCGGGCGCCTCAGACGCGCGCGGGAACCCCGGGCTGGGCAGCGGTCGCGGAGGCGGCCGCGGGCCCGGGCGCCGGGGCGGCGGTGACGCTGGCCCTCCACAGGCGGACGCAGGACCAGACGGCGGCCCAGGCGAGCAGGCCGTTGCGGACGCAGAGCAGGATCGTTCCGAAGACCGTGCCCGGGAGGATCTCCGAGCCGTAGGTCAGCGGGTAGATCGCGGTGCTGAGCGCGGTGGCGGCGACGATCAGCCAGGCGACCGGCCGCTGCGTGGTGTGCCGGCAGGTGAGGCAGACCGCGGCCAGGCCGACCAGCCAGATCAGGTACTGCGGGCTGAGCACGCGGCTGGTGATGGTGAAGACGAGGATGGCGCACAGCGCCGCGTCGAGCGGGGTCGCGGTCGACCAGCGGCGGGCCTTGACGCGCCACAGCAGCAGCCAGCCGAATCCGACGACCGTGAGCGCGACGGAGAGCACGGCGACGCTGGAGACGTACGGGCCCAGGTACTCGTACGCGCCGTAGCGGACCTCGGTCCTCCCGGACCAGGCGCCGACGAGCTTGCCCAGCATCAGGGCCGAGCCGCCCAGCGACTCCACCTGGATGCCGCGGTTGCCCTGGTTGCCCAGGAAGCCGAGGGTGTCGCGGAAGAACAGCGCGAGGACCGCGAGCAGGACGGCCGCGGCGGCCGCGGCCGAGACGATCGCGTCGCGGGTGGTCCGGCCGCGCGGGGTGCCGATCAGGGTGAGCAGCGGCCAGACCTTCACCAGGGCGCCGATCCCGGCAAGGACCCCGCCGAGCTTGCGGCGGAAGCGCAGGCACAGCAGCGAGCCGACGGCGAGCAGGGTGACCTGGAGGTCGTAGCGCCCGAAGGGCAGCGACAGCAGCAGGGGCAGCGTGGCCAGCCACAGCACGGCTCCGGCCGTGCTGCCGTCGGGGCGGCGGGCGGCGCGGACCAGGCCGACGGCGATCAGGGCGTCGCAGACGACGGTCAGCGCGACGAACGCCTGGAAGTAGCTGAAGAAGGGCAGCAGGTCGGGCGACAGGAAGACGGCCGCCGCGGCCGGCGGGTACTGCCACATGACGTCGTTGTGCGGCATCGTCCCGGTGACGAGGACGTCGTACCAGTTGTTGTAGGTCTCGGTGATCTCCACGCGCACCGAGGAGGTGCCGTGGAGGTTCACCACGAGGAGGACCACCATCAGGGAGCGGGTGGCCAGCCAGAAACCCGCCATGGCCAGGTGGCCGGCGCGCTCCCGCAGGAAGGTGTCGAAGGGTCCCCGACCGGTACGCGGGGCCGGCCCCGGCGCGCCTGCGGTGGGGCGGACAGGGCTTCTCGTGCTCGTACTGGTCATCGGCCGTGAGTCTAGCGATCCATTCTGTGACCCCCGGCGGCTCCGTCCAACAATCCGGTGACGAGATCCGAAACCGCCCATTCCGCAACGAAGTGGATCACTTGCGGGCCGCACTCGGGCCGCACTCGGGCCGGGCCCGGGTCAGGCGCGCGGCCGGCCCATGGCGCGGTACGTCCAGCCGGCCGCGCGCCAGCGCTCGGGGTCGAGGGCGTTGCGGCCGTCGAGGACGAGCCGGTCGGTGACGACCTCGCCGAGCGCGGCCGGGTCGAGGTCGCGGAACTCGCGCCACTCGGTGAGGTGCAGGACGACCTCGGCGCCGCGGGCCGCGCCCAGCGCGGAGTCGGCGTAGCCGAGGGTGGGGAAGACCCGGCGGGCGTTGTCCATGCCCTTGGGGTCGTAGACGGTGACCTGGCCGCCCTGGAGGTGGATCTGCCCGGCGACGTTCAGGGCGGGGGAGTCGCGGACGTCGTCGGAGTCCGGCTTGAAGGTGGCGCCCAGCACCGCGACGCGCTTGCCGAGGAAGGAGCCGCCGACGGCCTCGCGGGCCAGCTCGACCATGTGGCCGCGGCGGCGCATGTTGATGGAGTCGACCTCGCGCAGGAAGGTGAGGGCCTGGTCGGCGCCCAGTTCGCCGGCGCGGGCCATGAAGGCGCGGATGTCCTTGGGGAGGCAGCCGCCGCCGAAACCGATGCCGGCGCGCAGGAACTTCCTCCCGATGCGTTCGTCGTGGCCGATGGCCTCGGCCAGCTTCACCACGTCGCCGCCGGCGGCCTCGCAGACCTCGGCCATCGCGTTGATGAAGGAGATCTTCGTGGCGAGGAAGGAGTTGGCGGCGGTCTTGACGAGCTCGGCGGTGGGGAAGTCGGTGACCACCAGCGGGGTGCCCTCGCCCATGGGGGCCGCGTAGACCTCCCGCAGGAGCTTCTCGGCGCGCTCCGCGTGCTCTCCGTGGACGCCGATGACGATCCGGTCGGGGTGCAGGGTGTCCTGGACGGCGAACCCCTCGCGCAGGAACTCGGGGTTCCACGCGAGGGCGACCTCCTCGCCCGCGGGGGCGAGCGCGGCCAGCTTCGCGGCGAGGCGCTCGGCGGAGCCGACGGGCACGGTGGACTTGCCGACGACGAGGGTGGGCCGGTTCAGCTGCGGGGCGAGCGATTCCACGGCCGCGTCGACGTAACTCATGTCGCACGCGTACTCGCCGTGCTTCTGCGGGGTGTTCACGCAGACGAAGTGGACGTCGCCGTCGAAGGCGCCGATCTCCTCCCACGAGGTGGTGAACCGCAGCCGGCCCGTGGAGCCCGGCAGCCCGGCCACGTGCGAGGCCAGCAGCTCCTCCAGTCCCGGCTCGTACATCGGTACGCGGCCGGAGGCCAGCAGCTCGATCTTCTCCGGCACCACGTCCAGCCCGAGCACGTCGTACCCCAGCTCCGCCATCGCCGCGGCGTGCGTTGCGCCGAGGTATCCGGTGCCGATCACAGTGATCTTCAGGGGGGCCATGCGTGCTCCTGGAGGTGCGGGGCCGTTTGCGGCAACCGAGCATAGTCGCGCGATCCACCGGGTCCGCATTTCGCCCGCCTCCCCGATGGCGAGCCCGGACGGTCAACCGGCCGCACCCGCTGTCACGCAGCTCACGTACGACGCCCGTGTCGCTCTCGGCTACCGGACACTAAGATTGGGTTACTTAACGGTAGT
The DNA here is from genome assembly GCF_040611715.1 of Streptomyces sp. NPDC006544. Lineage (NCBI taxonomy): Bacteria > Bacillati > Actinomycetota > Actinomycetes > Kitasatosporales > Streptomycetaceae > Streptomyces > Streptomyces sp. NPDC006544. The sequence continues at coordinate 54,110 of NZ_JBEXOV010000040.1, forward strand.
TAGCATCGCACCACTTGGGGAGTGAGAAATCTTGGCGGGTTCTGCCGACTTCGACCTGTACCGTCCGGCCGAAGAGCACGACATGCTCCGCGAGTCCGTCCGCGCGCTCGCCGAGGCGAAGATCATGCCCTTCGCCGCGGCGGTCGACGAGGAGTCCCGCTTCCCGCAGGAGGCCCTCGACGCCCTCGTGGCCAGTGACCTCCACGCCGTGCACGTGCCCGAGACCTACGGCGGTGCGGGCGCCGACGCCCTCGCCACCGTGATCGTGATCGAGGAAGTGGCCCGCGTCTGCGCGTCCTCCTCGCTCATCCCGGCCGTCAACAAGCTCGGCTCGCTCCCGGTGATCCTCTCCGGCTCCGAGGAGCTCAAGGCCAAGTACCTGGGCCCGCTCGCCAAGGGCGACGCGATGTTCTCGTACGCGCTCTCCGAGCCCGACGCGGGCTCCGACGCGGCCGGCATGAAGACCCGCGCGGTGCGCGACGGCGACTTCTGGGTCCTCAACGGCGTCAAGCGCTGGATCACCAACGCGGGCGTCTCCGAGTACTACACGGTCATGGCCGTCACCGACCCGGAGAAGCGCTCCAAGGGCATCTCGGCCTTCGTGGTCGAGAAGGGCGACGAGGGCGTCTCCTTCGGCGCCCCGGAGAAGAAGCTCGGCATCAAGGGCTCGCCGACCCGCGAGGTCTACCTCGACAACGTGCGCATCCCCGCCGACCGCATGATCGGCGCCGAGGGCACCGGCTTCGCCACCGCGATGAAGACCCTGGACCACACCCGCATCACGATCGCGGCCCAGGCCCTGGGCATCGCCCAGGGCGCCCTGGACTACGCCAAGGGCTACGTCCAGGAGCGCAAGCAGTTCGGCAAGCCGATCGGCGACTTCCAGGGCGTGCAGTTCATGCTCGCGGACATGGCCATGAAGATCGAGGCCGCCCGCCAGCTGACCTACTCGGCGGCGGCCCGCTCGGAGCGCGTCTCCGGCGGCGGCCCCCACGAGGACCTCACCTTCTTCGGCGCCGCGGCCAAGTGCTTCGCCTCCGACGTGGCCATGGAGGTCACCACCGACGCCGTCCAGCTCCTCGGTGGCTACGGCTACACGCGGGACTACCCGGTGGAGCGCATGATGCGCGACGCGAAGATCACCCAGATCTATGAGGGCACGAACCAGGTCCAGCGGATCGTCATGGCCCGCAACCTGCCGTAGCCGCAGCGGCGCTTCGCGCGGATCGGCACGGCCCCGGATGCGTCCGGGCGCGGACGAGGAGGCCCCCGGCACGCTGCCGGGGGCCTTCCCACGGGCCGGGCCGGGGCCCCCGCGACCCCGACGAGGGACGCCCCGGCCAGCTCCGTCCCCCCGATGGGCTAGCTTGGGGTCTCGAACGCCCGACCGCTTGGGGGAGAAGGCACATGACGGAAGCGATCCTGCTGGTCGGCGGGCAGGGGACGCGGCTGCGCCCCGTCACGGTGAACACCCCCAAGCCGATGGTCCCCGCGGCCGGTGTTCCCTTCCTCGCCCATCAGATAGCCAGGGCCGCCGCCGCCGGCGTCACCCGCATCGTGATGGCCACCTGCTACCTCGCCGAGGTCTTCGAGCCCTACTTCGGCGACGGATCAGCCTTCGGCCTCAGCCTCGAGTACGTGGTCGAGGACGAGCCCCTGGGCACCGGCGGAGCCATCCGCAACGCCGCCGCACGCCTGACCGGCGGCCCGGACTCCCCGGTCCTCGTCTTCAACGGGGACATCCTCACCGGACTGGACATCGCCGGCCTGGTCGAGTCCCACCTGAAGACCGACGCCGACGTCTCCCTGCACCTCGTACGGGTCGCGGACCCCCGCGCCTTCGGCCTGGTCCCCACCGACTCCGAGGGACGGGTGCTGGACTTCACCGAGAAGCCCGGGACCCCCGAGGAGATCACCACCGACCAGATCAACGCCGGCTGCTACGTCTTCCGCCGCAGCGTGATCGACTCCATCCCGGCCGGCCGCGCCGTCTCCGTGGAACGCGAGACCTTCCCCGGCCTGCTCGCCTCCGGCGCCAGGCTGCGCGGATTCACCGACAGCACCTACTGGCTGGACCTCGGCAAGCCCGAGGCCTTCGTCCAGGCCTCGGCCGACCTGGTGCGCGGGATCGTCTCCTCCCCGGCGGTCCCCGGCCCCCGCGGCGAATCCCTGGTCCTCCCCGGCGCCGAGGTGGCCGACGGAGCGGTGCTCTCGGGCGGGACGGTGGTCGGGGCCGGCGCCCGCATCGGCGCGGGAGCGGTCGTCCGGGGCTCCATCGTGCTCGACGGCGCGGTCGTGGGCCCGGACACCCGGGTCGACGCCAGCCTGGTCGGCGCGCGCGCCTCGGTCGGCCCGCGCACCGTGCTGGACCGCGCCGTCATCGGCGACGGCGCCGTGGTCGGCGCCGACAACGAGCTGCGCGCCGGAGTCCGGGTGTGGTGCGAGGCCGAGGTCCCCGCCGGCGCGGTCCGCTTCTCCTCGGACCGCTGACCGACGAGGGCTTCCACGCCCCCCGAGGGGGCGGCCGCGGAGCCTCCCGGTCACCGCGCTCGTGTTAGTTGCCGCGCACGGTGACCTTCTGGTCCTTCTGGATCTGCTGGACGAGCTGCTGGACCTGCGCCTTGTCCCAGACGAGGTTCCCGCCGCGCTGCCCGGAGATCGGCATGTTCATCGAGACCCCGTCGCCGCTGCTGATGCCCTTCATCGCGAAGAACATCTGGCCCATGTCCCACAGCGACATGTCCTTGTCCACGATCAGCGTGTCCAGGCCCGCGCCCAGCACCGGGTACAGCGTGAACGGGTTGAGGACCGTGGACGGCGTCGCCGCCTGGCTCGCCAGCGCCGACAGGAACTTCTGCTGGTTCTTCGTCCGCTGGAGGTCCGACTCGGCGAAGGCGTAGCGGGTGCGTACGTAGGCCAGCGACTGCTCGCCGTTCAGCGTCTGCGTCCCCTCCTTGAAGTCGGCCCCGGACTTCTCGTCCTTGAACCCCTTCTCGATGTTCAGCTCCACCCCGCCCAGCGCGTCCACGATGTTCGCGAAGCCGGCGAAGCCGATCTCCGCGTAGTGGTCGATGCGCAGACCGGTGTTGAACTCCACCGTCCGGACCAGCAGCTCCGGGCCGTCCTCGGCGTACGCCGCGTTCAGCTTGGTCCGCTTGCCCGTGCCGGCGAACTTCTTTCCCGACTCCGAGCCGACGAAGGAGGGGATCTCCACGTCCGAGTCGCGCGGCAGCGAGATCATCGTGTTCCCGCTGGAGCACTTCGCCAGGATCATCATCGAGTCGGTCCGCTTGCCCTCGGCCGAGCCCGTGTGAAGCTTCTTCTTCTCCTCGGCGGACATGCCCTCGCGGCTGTCGGAGCCCACGATCAGGTAGGTCGTGCAGTCGCCCTCCTTCGGGCGCTCGATGACCTTGGAGAGGTCGACCTCGCGGCGCACGTGGGAGTCGGCCCAGAAGTAGGTGCCGATGCCCGTCACGAGCAGTCCCGAGACCAGCACGATCGAGCCGACCTTGATCCGCTTGCGCCAGTCCGGAGCCGGACCCGCGGGACCCGCCGGACCGCCCCGCTCCCGTCTGCCCGGTCCGGCCGGCGGCTGCTGGCCGCCGCCACCGTAGACCTGGCCGGTGTTGTAACCGCTGTCGAACCCGCCCTCACCGGAGCCGGAGCCGCCGCCGGCACCGCCGCCGCTGTACGAGCCGCCCTGCTGCGGGGGCACGTACGGGGCGCGGGCCGGGCCGCCGGGCCCGACGGGCGGCTGCGCGGGCCTGCGCGGCGGGTACGGGGGCTGCGCCGCCTGGGCGGGCGGGGCCGGCCGCTGGACGTGCCGCATCCGCCGCGCACCCTCGGACTCCGCCTGGCCGCTGCCGCGTCCGTACCCGTCATCGCGGCGGCCGCGCTCGTCGCGCTCGCCGCTCCACCCGTCCCAGTCACTCATGTGCACAGAATGCCTGGCCGAGCGGGCCGCGGAACAGCCCGGGGGCGGGTTCGTACCGCTGCTGTTGCAGAGCTGATGCCCGCGCACCGCACTTAGAGTGGCTCCATGACAGAGATACCGGGCGAGCTGCCCGGGAAGCCGGTCTCGGCCTCCCGCACCACCCTCAGCCACATCATGACAGCCAACGACACCAACCTGCTCGGTACCGTGCACGGCGGCGTGATCATGAAGCTGGTGGACGACGCGGCCGGCGCCGTCGCGGGCCGGCACTCCGGCGGTCCCGCGGTCACCGCCTCCATGGACGAGATGGCCTTCCTGGCCCCCGTTCGCGTCGGCGACCTCGTCCACGTGAAGGCCCAGTGCAACTGGACCGGCCGCTCCTCCATGGAGATCGGCGTACGGGTCCTCGCGGAGCGGTGGAACGAGTCCACCCCCGCCACCCAGGTCGGCAGCGCCTACCTCGTCTTCACCGCCGTGGACTCCGACGGCAAGCCCCGCCAGGTCCCGCCGGTCGTGCCGGGGACCGAGCAGGACGAGCGGCGCTACCAGGAGGCCCAGATCCGACGCACGCACCGCCTCGCCCGCCGCCGGGCGATCATGGAGCTGCGCGAGCAGCGCGCCGCCCAGGGCTTCGACGAGCTCTGACGGGCTCCGACGGCCCCGCAGACCCTCCGTCGGGCATGCCGCCGGGCCGCCCTGTCCGCCCTGCCCGCCGCCCGCCGCCCCGGCCGCCCCACCGGGGCCGGGGCCGGCGCCGGTTCCGGAAGGGCTACGTCCCGCAGACCACCTGATCGCCCGTGACCACGCCGAACTCACCTTGGTGCGGGTCCTCCGCGCGCACCTCCACCACCTTGCGGTAGTCGGCCCCGGCGAGGACCACGACCGTCCGCCCCTGGCCCGGTACGGCCCGCATCTCGCTGCCCGGCAGCGCGGTGGACACCGTACGGGCCGACCGGTCCCAGCGCGGGTCGTACGTGATCACCGTGCGCTTCACCTCGCGGCTCGAGCCGGTCCCCGGGGCCCGGGTGGTGTCGAATCCCGTGGCGCGCAGCGCCGAGTCCACCCGGGTGCCCAGCCCGTCGATGCGGGTGCCGTTCTCCACCTGCACACGGACCTGCTGCGGAGCCACGTCCACCGGCACCGCCGGCTGCTTGTGCACCGGCCGTCCGGGGGCGGGCGCCGGGGCCAGGGGACGGTCTTCGCGCAGCGCCTCGAAGAGCTTCGCGGCCTTGGTCTCGTCCCACTTCACGGTGGAACCGAGGCCCTTGACCGGGAAGGAGGGGTTGCCGACGGGCACGGAGGCGAATTCCGAGGAGGACGGGGTGAAATCGCGCATCGCCTGCCCCAGGGCCAGCATCTGCTCCGAGCCGAAGCCCTTGTCGGCCCGCACGGATCCGAGCAGGGTGGAGCTGACCTCCTTGAACTTGACCGGGTTGAGCAGTACCCCGCCCCGGGTGGCCTGCCTGATCAGCGCGGCGATGAACCGCTGCTGGCGCTGCATCCGGCCGAGGTCCGAGGCCCCGTCCACGTGGCGCGAGCGCACGTACTGCAGTGCCTGCCCGCCGTTCAGCCGGTGGGTGCCGGGGAGCAGGTCGAGGCCGGTGTTGGGATCGCGCATGGTCTTGGCGGTGCAGATGTCCACGCCGCCCATGGCGTCCACCGTCTGCATGAAGCTGGTGAAGTCGACCTCCAGGTAGTGGTCGATCTTCACCCGGGTCATGTTCTCCACGGTGCGCACGGTCAGGTGGGGCCCGCCCTCGGCGTAGGCGGCGTTGAGCTTCACCGGGTGGGTACCGTGCTGCTTGCCGCCGGCCTCGTCCAGGTGCGCGGGCAGTTCCACGTAGCTGTCGCGGGGGAGGCTGATGACGCTCGCCCTGGTCCGGTCCGCCGAGAGGTGGACCAGCATGACGGTGTCGGTGCAGTGGCAGGGGGCTCCGCCGAGGCGGTACTCGCGCTTCTCGTCCTTGGTGATCTTCTCCCGGCCGTCGGTGCCGACGAGCAGGAAGTTCACTCCGTGCCCGGCCTGCGGGCGGTTCTTCATGTCCTTGAAGGGGTCGACCCGCTGGATTCCGGTGTCCAGACCGGTCATCACGGCGTGCCCGACGGCCCCGGAGCCGAGCACCACCACCGACAGCCCGGCCGCGATGCGGACTCCCCAGCGGGGCCTGTCGGGCGGCCGGGGGGCGCCCTCGCGGATTCTGACCGGTCTTGCGGCCCGCTGCGCGCGCTGCGTCGGCCGGGCGGGCCGGGTGGGACGGTGCGGCTGGGGCACGGGGGAAACCTCCGCGGGGGCAGCGGGTCGGGACGGCGGGTCGGGACGGATCGGGGAGGTGCCGCATTCGGCTGATTCGTCAGAACAGTAGGTCCATACGATCAACCTCTGTCCTTACCGCTCATCCGGCGCGCACCGGGTTCCCCCGTACGCGGTAACGTGACACCGATACCCGACCTTGAAGGACCACATGCCCGCCCAGCAGCCCGCAGTCTCGGTGATCATGCCGGTGCTCAACGAGGAGCGCTATCTGCGCGACTCGGTCCGCCACATCCTCGGACAGGAGTACGCAGGCGAAATGGAGGTGGTGATCGCGCTCGGGCCGTCCACGGACCGCACCGACGAGATCGCCGCCGAACTCGTGCGGGAAACCGCCTCCCACGCACGAGCCCGCGTCCGTACCGTGCCGAACCCCACCGGCCGTACGCCCGCGGCCCTCAACGCCGCCATCAAGGCCTCGCGCCATCCGATCGTGGTGCGCGTGGACGGCCACGGCATGCTCTCCCCGAACTACATCGCCACCGCGGTCCGCCTCCTGGAGGAAACCGGCGCGCAGAACGTCGGCGGCATCATGCACGCCGAGGGCGAGAACCCCTGGGAGGACGCCGTCGCCGCCGCGATGACCTCGAGGATCGGCGTCGGCAACGCGGCCTTCCACACCGGGGGCAAGGCCGGCCCCGCCGAGACCGTCTACCTCGGCGTGTTCCGCCGCGAGGCCCTGGAGCGCGCGGGCGGCTACAACGAGGAGTTCGTGCGTGCCCAGGACTGGGAGCTGAACTTCCGCATCCGCGAGGCCGGCGGGCTCATCTGGTTCTCGCCCGAGCTGAGGGTCCAGTACCGCCCCAGACCGTCCGTGCGGGCCCTGGCCAAGCAGTACAAGGACTACGGGCGCTGGCGGCACGTGGTGGCCCGCTACCACTCGGGCTCGATCAACCTGCGCTATCTGGCGGCGCCCGCGGCCGTCTGCGCGATCGCGGCCGGCGTCGTCGTCGGCGCGGCCGTCACCCCGTGGGCCTTCGCCCTCCCGGCCGGCTACCTCGCGGCGATCACCGCCGGGTCGGTCCCCGCCGGCAAGGGCCTCTCGCTCAAGGCGCGCGCGCAGATCCCCGTCGCCCTGGCGACCATGCACGTGTGCTGGGGCTACGGCTTCCTGACCAGCCCGCGCTCGCTCGCGGCCAAGGTCATCGCGAGCCGCCGCCCGGCGGTGCGCCGCGACCCCAGCGGGGTCTGAGCCCCGCTCCCGCACGAAAGGGGTGACCCGGTCCGTCGAGGACCGGGTCACCCCTTTCGTGTGAGCGGACCACCGGCGGACCGGCGGGCCCGCGGACTACTTGCGGTACGGCGCGTACACGTCCATGCAGGAGGTGTCCGATCCGTTGAGCACGTCGGCCGAGTCCGGCACCGAGCCCGCCTCGGGCGGCGCCTGCTGGGGGAAGACGTTGCCCTCCCGCCAGTCCGCGCCCACCACGACCGTGATCCTGGCCGCGCCGGCCGCCTTCTGCACGGAGGCGGCCGGAATCCCGAGGGCCGCCGCCACGGTCTGCGCTTCGGCCGCCTGGGCGTCCGTGGCGTACCGGACGACCGTCAGCTTCTCCGGGGTGAGCGAGGAGTCCGCCTTGGCCAGCGTGAAGCCCTTGGAGACCAGCTGGCCCGCGATGGCCGTGGCCCGCTTGGCGACCGGCGGGGCGCCGACTCCGGTGCCGTTGGCCACCTGCACGGCGATCTTCGACGGATCGGCGGCCGCGGGCTGGGACGGCGCCGGCGACGAGCCGGTCGCGGGCGCGCTCGGCTGGGCGGAGCCCTCGGGCTTCGCCGCTTCGCCGTTGGAGTCGAGGGCGACGTCCTTGCGGAGCATCGTCCACATCTTCTCGGCGTCCGGCGGGTTCACGACCAGCCGGTCCTTGTCCTGGGGATCCTCCAGCACCGGGATCGTGGCCATGGTGATGCGGTCGACCGGGACGTCCTTGAGCTGCATGGCGAGGTCGAAGAGCTTCTTGACCGACCCGATCTCCTCGGACACCTCCAGCGCGTTCGTCGCCGCCTCGGCGAGACCCGTCAGACGGGGGACGTCGGTGAAGGCGTTCTGGCTCTTGAGGCTGCGGATCATCGAGTTCATGTACATGTGCTGGGCCTTCGCCCGGCCGAGGTCGCTCCCGAAGGCGTGCCGGGTGCGCAGCCACTGGAGCGCCTGCTCACCCTTGACCTTGGTGGTGCCGGCCTTGAGGTGCAGGCCCGAGCCGCCCGAATCGCTCCCGGGGGTGGACGTGTCCCAGACCTTCTGGTTGACGCAGACCTCCACACCGCCGATCGCGTCGGCCATCGACACCACACCGGAGAAGTCGATCGTCATCCAGTGGTCGATGTAGATGTTGGTCAGCTTCTCCCAGGTGGCCAGGGTGCAGCCGGCGCCACCGCGTCCGAGGGTCTCGTTGATCATGCCGCGGGTCGCCTTGTACTTCTTGCCCGTCTTGGGATTCGTGCACTCGGGGATGTCCACCTTGGTGTCGCGGGGGACGGAGGTCACCGAGGCGTTCTTCCGGTCGGCCGAGACGTGGATCAGCATCTGCACGTCGGCCAGCGGGTCGGAGCCGACGGCGTCCCAGTTGCCGCCGAGGGAGGCGTTCTCCGGCTTGTTGCGGCTGTCGGAGCCGATCATCAGGATGTTCAGCGGGCGCCGGCCCGCGGCGTCGGCCTCGCTCTTGGCCACTCCGCTGTCGCCGCTCATGCGCTGTCCGCTGCGGATGTTGGCGTTGAGGTGGCGGTAGTAGAGGTAACCGGCCGCCGCCGTCCCGAGTATGAGCAGCGCCACGACGGAGGCGACCCAGCGCAGCACGCGCCGTTTGCCGCTCTTGGTGGGGCGTCTGCGGCCACGGCCGCCGCCGCGTCTGCGGCCGGAGCCGCTCCTCGGCTGGGGGACGGTGCCGCCCGCGGCCGGACCGCCGCCGGGTATGCCGTCGTCGGCCGGGGCGGACGCCCCCTCCCCATGCACGCTGCTGTGCCTCACTCGTTCCCCCTGAAGATCACTCTGTGTCGTCATTGTGCCGGTCGCCGCGGCCCACAGCGTCATGCGGTGCTCGGGACGGACTCGTGGACGCCTTCCTCACGGCTTCGCGGGCGGCTCGGCCACCGCCCGGCCGGTCACTTGGCGCAGACCGTCTGGTCCGCCTCGACCCGCTGGACGCCCTCGGGCGCCTTCTGCGGAGCCGTCTGCGAGACCCCCGCCCCCTTGAAGTCCGCGCCGAGCGTCAGCTTCATCGGCGTCTTCGGGGCGGCGTCGGCCGTGCCCATCTTCAGCGCCGTCGCGGGAAGGCCCATCATCTCCGCCAACGCCCGTGCCTGGTCGGCCTGGTTGGGCGCGTACTCCAGCTGTGTGGTGTCCACCTTGGCGGGCGCGTTGCCCAGGTTGCTGGACTTCGGCACCCCCTTGCTGTTCTGCAGCCACGTCAGCGTGCCGGACGCGGAACCGGCCGGCCCGCCGCCGTTGTAGACGTCCACCCGGACGTCCTTGGCCGCGGCGCGCGGACCCTGCATCAGCGCGTCCAGCTTCGCCTTGGCGTCGGCGTCGGCCGCGGCCGCGGCGGCCTGCTCCTTCTGCTCGACCGCGGTGAGCGAGACGTCCTCCCGGATCATCTGCATCAGCGGATCGGCCTGACTCGGATTGATCACGACGGTGGACTTGACCTTCTCCGCCGGATTGTCGAGCACCGGAAGCGTGGTGAAGGTGATGTTCTTGAGGTCGATGTCCTTCAACTCGCCCGCGAGTTCGGTGAGTTTGTTGATGTCTCCTATGCCGGAGTCCACGCTCAGCGACTTGGTGGCGGCCTCGGCGAGGGAGAAGAACTTCTGCGGACTCGTCAGCGTCTGCTTCGACTTCATCTCGCGCATCATCGAACTCAGGAACTGCTGCTGGGTCTTGATGCGGTCCAGGTCGCTCTCGTTGCCGAAGGCGTGCCGGGTCCGTACGAAGGCCAGCGCCTGCTCGCCCTCCAGGCGGTGCTCGCCCGCCGAGAGCTTGAGCTGGGAGTCCTTGTCGTCGACCGCCTTCTCCACGCAGACCGGTACGCCGCCGACCGCCGTGCTCAGGTTCTTCACCGCGTTGAAGTCGGCCATCATGAAGTGGTCGACCTGGATCCCGGTGAGCTCCTTGACCGTGCGCATCGTGCAGCCCGGGTCGCGGCCCGCCTGCCCGAGGCTGGTGTTGAAGCGGACCCCGTGCTCGCCGGCGATGTTCTTCGTCGAGCCGTCCGGCTGCTTCGTGGGACAGGCCGGGACGGCGGTGATCAGGTCGCGGGGGATGGACAGCGCCGTGGCGTTGGACCGGTCCTTCGAGACGTGGAAGAGGATCGTGGTGTCGGCGTGGCCGACGCTGCCGGCGTCCCCGTACCCCTCGTTGCCCGCGCCGCTGCGCTTGTCGGTCCCGATGACCAGGATGTTGATCGCCTGGCCCTTCTTGAAGCCGCCCTTGGTGCCGGCGTCACCCACGTCGGTGACGGTGAGGTTGCCGTTCAGGTGGTCGTAGTAGAGGTACGCGGCCACCGAGCCGCCGATCAGCAGCAGCGCGAGCGTCCCGCCGGCGACGGCCAGGATCTTCTTGCCGCGCCCGCCGCCCTTGCGCGGGCGCCC